>JAMOBJ010000031.1 GCA_039908095.1 Nitrospirae bacterium YQR-1 | reverse complement strand
GAACACTTCTTTGCCTTTTGCCAAATCTCTTACTCTTATTCCTGTTGTCTTCATTTCTGTTGCCCTCCTTGTTGGTCCTGGCTACTATTTTAACCAATGAGGCTATCTTTCATGTTTCTATCATAGTATCTCTCTGTTATTAAGGAGGAGCCGGATTCCTGTTTTCGGTGTAATGACATCTCTGTAAACATTGATTGCCAATAATCGCCAACAGTTGTACCTTCAATTTTAAGTTTACTTATTGCCGTGCCGAGTTCCCAACTAGTAGTAGCCACTGCGGCGGCAGCAAATGCTCCGTTTAGACTTTTGATTGCAGTAGTTGCACTTATTGTTGACAGGGAAAGCCCTTTCATATAAATTGTCAGTTTTGATATGCTGCTACCAAAAACTGTAGAAGAAATGGCAGCAACGCCTAAAACAACTGTTATACCTTTGACCGCTGCCGGCAACTCATTAAAAGAATCAAGCATCGTCTTTACTGCTCCTGCCACCATAATCACAACTGGGGCAAATGAGGCCATTAATGAACCACTGATGGCATCCAATGAGTTTTTAAACAATTTGATTTGATTTTCCAGAGTATTTTCCATTTTCTTGTAAGCGCTTTCAGTAGAACTGGCTGCTTTTTCTATCTGACGTAATGTATCTACAAGACCATTAAAATTCTGAGTTAAGGACATCACACCCTTAATACCCTCCGTATCAGGGATTATTTCACTGAGCGTTGAGGCTGACAGGTGTAATTTAGAAATTTGTTCAAGCGTGCCCATAAGGCCATTCCACTGTATTCCCAGTTCTCGCAATTTACTTTTTGCCTTTGCTGTGGGCATTGCAAGAGACCTCAATGCTGAGTTAAGAGCTGTAACGGCTTCAGGAGTTTTAATGCCGCCATTTGTTAGTTGTGCCAATGCCGCCGATACCTCGTTAAACCCGACTCCTACAGCTCTGGCCGTGGGTAACACATTGCCGATACTTTGAGACAATTCAGGGAAGGTTGTAACACCAATTTTAACCGTCTGGAAGAATGTATCATAGACACGTCCAAGGTCATTTAAGCTCATACCGTAGGCGTTAATGACTGCCATCCCTGCGGTGATGGCGGTTTTTGTATCTGTAACGCCTGCAACGGCAGCCTTTGCTGAGGCCTCTAAAGCAGCAGGGGCATCCTCCACCGATGCACCGGCTGATATCATCTTATACAGACCGGCTCCAAGCTCAGATGCACTTTGAGGTATAGGGAACATTAAGTTTTTGGAAAGCATTTGAAAGCTCATTGTCAGCCGTCTTTATTTGTTTAGAAAAATTCGTTATACTATCAATAGAACTCTTGAAATTTTGTTGAAGTTTGTCAAAACCTTTCGGGGTGGCCTCTATAACGATTTTAACATTAGTCTCAGCCATTAGGAGGTTCCCATGCTTAAAGAGAAATTATCAGTTAAGCAAACGATTTTTTTACTTTCAGTGGGTATCATTGTTATACTTTTGTGTGCTTCCCCTTCTTTAGAGAAATTCGGGAATTTCATAGCAACCTCTCTCTGGTCAATTGTTCTTGTCATCGGTATTCTTGTCATCGTTAACTTCATGTTTAAATTACTTTATTTCCTCTCTCGGCGTTAACATTTTTAGTTGTGTTTTAACTATCCTTTCAAACCACGAAAAACCATACTCAAAAGCATTAACGTGGCCGTTGTTGATTAAAAACGTAATTTGCATTAAGAGCCCGTCAACGACTTTGTCATTGCAATCATCCTCTGAATCATCAGAGTATAACCCTCGAAAAAACTTTTGTTTATCTCCATGATTGCCCGATGAATCACAACAAAATCATTAGCAGCCTCCATGCACTCAACAGCCTCTTCTATCGTCAAATTGCCGGAAAGAGTAAGCATGTGTTTTGTGGCTTCAACATCACCGGACAGAAATTTGCCAAGCACATTGTTTTCATCTGCAAACAACGTTAAAGCGTCTTTTGCCCTCAGCTCGTTTATCGTTATCTTTTTATTGCCTATGGTTACAATTTTTGATTTGAGCATTGTTGTCTCCTTTTTTTCTGTTTATTAGAGTAGTAGCGCAGTAGTTCTGCAGAGCCCTCCTTTGAGAGCAGTAGAGCAACAGACAAGGGATAGCGCAGCAGAGCAGTAGCCCTGCTGGTCTGTTGCTCTGCTGCACTGCTGTTCTACTGTTCTATTCCTGCTCTTTTAAAACTTCACCCAAACACCATGACTGTTTACGTCAAAAACCTTGCCGGCCACTGATCTTGTACCTGTTCCGTCCGTCTTTGCCACGCTCTGATCATCCACTATGTAGCAGTCTTTGCCAATATCGGCCTTAGTTATTTCATCAGCGGCACTGCTGTTTTCATATGCAAATATACCCTTTATAGCATCCCTGCCAAATTGGTGCGTGGCGCCATACACAACGTTAGTGCCAATTTCTACCTTGTCTTTTGAGGCTTTGTAGTTTATTGAATTCATCAGATGTTTGCTCTCAATTAAAATTCTCTTATCAGCAAGCCTGTTTACTGCTTTTTTCTTTAGCCCGCCTTTTTGCTTTAGGTGAACCTTCATGTTTTCACCACGTCTTATTGTATTAAGCAGTGTTGCGTCTTTAAGCGGAGTCCATTTCTCAGGCCGGCCACCGGCTAAAAAATTCTCTCTTACCGAATCTCTAAGAATCTTCCCGACTATTTCAAAGACGGGCTTCATGTTTTGTGTGCGGGTTAATAGCGTATTCAAAAGCTCACTTAATCCCTTATCGTCTATTTCTACTGTTAAAAGTGCTCCTGCCATTTGCTATTTCCCTCCTAAAGAGTTAAAATATAATCGTATTGTTGCCGATTGGACTACGGCTCCGATAATCGGCAATGGTGATGCAAGTTGCCGTAGGGCTTGACATCTGATTTTACTTTCCATAAAGTAATATCCCAACACGTCTTTTGTTTAAAGCATCTAATTGTGATGTATAAACAAAAGTCCATGTTTCTAATTTGCCGTTTATTGATTGCAACACAACAAAACACCCTCTTTTTTTATCATTTTCTAACTCAAAACCTTTGATCAGATATTCTCTTAATACTACACTGCCATCTACGCTGCTCTTCTCAAATGATGCCCATATCTCATATGGGTCTTTTATTGTTTCTATCAAAAACGGATAATATTTTGTCCTTAAAAAACCTTCTTTATCCATATGTCTTCCTAACGCTTCTGCATTTACCAAAACAGATTGTGTAAAATCACCATAGTTGTGAATAAATATTTTCTCTTCCTTCCCGTCGAGCAAGTCTTTCAAAAAAGTAACGGCTTCATATCCATTACTCGTAATCTTTCCTGCTTTAATTCCGGTTGTCATCGGGACGTCATGCGGCCTATCATAATTTGTATAATCTTTTCCTTTGAGTTTTTCCCATTTGATTTTTGGTTTCGCTTCAGTAGGCTTCCATTCAGTTACTGTGTAAGCGTCAAGTAAACCCCACCAGGCCCCAGAATCCAAGATTAAAGCACATGCTGATTAGTACCATCTTGCGAATGTCCGAAAGTGAGTCATAAAAGGTGAGTCTCTTTAACTTTTCCTCACATTCTGCTATATCGTTATCTAAAAGGTATAAGGCGATTTCTTTCGTTATTCCAATACCTTTGATATCGTTTAAAAATTCATTACAGGTGAGAGCAAAAGATTTAAATCCATTAAAATTAGACGTTATATATTGAAATTCATCCTCAGTAATTCCCTTATCATCAAGATTACGGCCTACTCCAACTGTCCATTTGCCGACCGTGTCTTTATAAGCGTTAAGCCTCATTCCCTCGTGCCGGACTAACATCTCTTTAAGGGCTGTCATAGATTCATCTGTCAACGGGAATCACCTTTAGTGAAGGGAGGGAAGGAAGAGCGGAGATCAGGGTATCCGCCCTTCCTCTCACATTGAGGAGTCTTTTCTGGCAAAAAAGCTCATGCTTTGAGCTTAACACCTACCCCTTTAGCATTAAAATTATCCTGTTAAAGGATTTAGGATAAAATCTTCAGGGGGTTAGGTAGCAGGGGGTGGCTGGTAGGGGTAAGGACTGGATTTCAGGGATTCGGTAGTTTAGACTTATTGAATGTCTGAGGGCTCTGATACCTTTTTTCTTACTTCTACCCTGAATATCAGATATAAACTTGTTATATTCCTCAAAGAAAGCAGTATATTTTGCAGTATCCCAAACACTATTAGAAAAAATATAATAAACACTATCTTTACCATGTATGGGTTGTTTATATTCACTGAGGATAAAAGAAAGAGATTCAATATTGTCATCATAAGGATCGCAGTCCCTGATATTATCGAAAATACAAAATTCATGTAAATTAAGGTAAAATATGTGATGCTCTTTCCTAATATTTTTCTTTCACTTTCAACCTTCAAAACAGGCGTCCTGTCTTGATTGGCTGTTGTAAATATTGCAATTGCTGCTATTGTAAACCCTAAAAGTATCGCTATCAGGCTGATTGTCGTAGAAATAAAAAACTTAACAAATTCTGTGTTTATATAATCATTACAAAGAAAATATAATGATGTTGTCAGCGCCAAAGGAAAGCACCATTCATAAATAAATTCATTTCTCTTTAATACGATAAAATATTCTATAATTGGAATCCGAAAATCCATGTAGAACCCTTTCAGATCATCCCCCTGATTATCGTTGCTAATTGAGGAAATATTGATTCCGTCACCACTTGACCATTTTCGTCAAGCTCAACTTCTATCTTTATTTTCTCAATAATACGATCTGTGTCTAACACCATATTAGCATTATCTTCTGTTTTACCACGAACTCTCAATCTTGAAATTATTTTATCATTTTTACCAAAATGTGTCGAATGTATTTTTTCGATAAAAGACAACGTGCCCTTCTTTTTTGCCGATAGTGTTATTATTATGTTATCTTTTATTTCTGCCGGTATTATAGCATCGCTAACAAAAGTATCGGTGAGTATTTCAGATGGCGTATATATCTCAGCTACTCTTATTGTTTTCATCTTATTTAAATTACTTAAAAAATCTCCAGCCACTAATAATTGATATGAGAGAAAATAGTGTTTACCAAATTTATTGTTATTTTTGAAAATGATATTTAGTTGATTTTCTATGAATTCTTTAATTAATCCTATAGAAATCCCGCCATGCTTCTTTTCTAAAATTAAATATGCCTCTGTCTCTCCGAGTCCTAATGCAAAATGAGTTTTTTCAGCTTCTCCTTCATTCGGTTCTTTGGGATTAGGCCTTGTCTTTAATGTTTCAAGAGAAATCAAATCCGGCATATGATTGTATTTAGCAGATATAAAATATCCCAAGCCATAATGAGATTCACTCCTGTAATCCTTTAAGAAGTGAAAACGATTATTGTTCTTTCTAATGAGTAGCCTCTCACCCGGAACCCTATTCATTAGTTCATTCATGCAAGTGTTTATTATCTCTGTTTGAATTACCGGTGTTTTTATATCCCCTGTTTTCAATCTCAAGATATAATGTAAAATCTCTCTGGTCTTTTCGCTCATTTCAACCCCCTTTATTCCAATATTTTATTGCTTATTTTTTCCCTTCCCCTCTGCACCTTTCCCTTCTCCCCTTCCCCCTCCGGTCATCCCCCACCACCAGCGGGAAGGGAGGGTAGTTACTTATTAATTTAGGACTTCTCGAAATCGTTGTTCCCGCAGATGTTCACTTATCCCGCCTTCCTTTACATAGCCATTCTTTGTATCTATATTCCAGACATCTTTATATCTATCAAAAAGATTGTATTCCCTTCTTAATTCCACAGCCTTAATCCCGACACTATTTAATGCGAATAAAGTCTGTTTATTATTAGCGAACTGATAAGCCCATGGCCGTGAGAATAAAGGATATTCAATAACCATTACATCTTCACGATCTCCTTCTATTTCTAATTTATCTGTACTTAAATAAATCACTACATTCAATCCTTTAAGTAAGAGTTCCTTTTCATATTTAACGGCGAACAGCCTTCTTTCATTTGTAATTTGTTCTTTAGTTTTGGAAACTTTTTCGGGTAGTTGAGCTTGAGAGTTTTGTGTTATATTCGCTTTTGTATCATCTTTGAAACCGGAAAAGATTACACCTATAATAAAAAAGACTATAAGAATAGCCCCGATGATGCTGCCATAATTAGCTGCAAGTTTACTTTTTTTAGCGACAACTATATTATTTCTGCATGATGGACAGACCGTAGCCCTGATATCCATCGCTGTAAAACAATAAGGACATTGTTTTTGAGGTATTGGTTTTATATTTTCTTTCGTAACCTTATTATACCCGCACAGACACGTCTCTATCCTATCAGGGCCGGTTCTCTTACAATTTGGACATTCCCATGCCATTTCTTTCCCCTCCTCTCTACCCTTAGTATCATACGCAATTATATCATTTCAAACTTTTTTTGAAAACTACTATCCAGCATGGATAATCAACCATTATTTTTTCTAATACAAAATATTGTAATATATATGGAAATGACATTAAACCCTTGACATAAAGGGACTTGGGATTGATTTTTTGCTATTTTTCAGGAATTTGAGGCGTTTAGATTCTCTAAACAATATATATACATTCCAGATATTTCATTATTGTTACGAAAGACTAAACATGATTATATTCTGAAAAATTTTAAAGAGAGTAATCAGCGAGAATTAGCAAAAGCAACAAACTATTCCTTACCGTATATTTACAAAATCATTAAAAGTAAATGCCGTCAAGATGCTAAAAACACCGCAGAAAACGCAGCCAAACAACCATCTCTGTTTGAATAATACATTTCAAATTTAGTTTGAAAAGCCTCCGAAAGTAAAGCTACCGTACACCTAATTCCAAGCATTTTAAAGTATCTCAAGAGCAACTTATAACATTTTCAAGTACTTACTTATAACATCCCTCCCCAATGACTGAAAAGAAATGACTGAAGAAAAGGCCCCTCCTCTGTCATTGCCGCTCGGAGGCGGCAATACAGAGGAGTACGTTATTGGGGAGGTCTTTCTTTCCTCCTTTTCTGTCATTCCGAGCGAATGCCGGAATCCAGTTCTTTGTTAACGCAGTTAACTATAAAGGCAAGAAATCCACTATAAAATTTCAGAAATCCACTACATAACAAAAACTGAAAAGCAATTGTTTATTCATTTATGTTAGAATGCAGAAGTAGCCTTAAAAATCAAGATTAAGAAATATATTCTGTAAAAAATATATTTTAATGAAGGGGCAGTTTACGTGAAACGACCGCAAATGAGAGAACCTCAGATAACAGACCGGTTGATTAAAGAACATGGTCTTAAGCCGGATGAATACGAAACAATATTAAAGATACTGGGTAGGGAGCCGACTTTTACCGAGCTGGGTATTTTCTCAGTCATGTGGTCTGAGCACTGTTCGTACAAAAGTTCAAGAATACACCTTAAAAACTTTCCGACTGAAGCGCCATGGGTAATCCAGGGGCCGGGTGAAAACGCCGGTATCATAGACATCGGGGACAATCAGGCGGCTGTGTTTAAAATGGAATCCCACAACCATCCGTCCTTTATAGAGCCGTATCAGGGGGCGGCAACCGGGGTGGGCGGCATACTAAGGGATGTTTTTACGATGGGGGCAAGACCTGTGGCAAGCCTTAATTCGCTGCGTTTCGGCCCGCTTTCCGAGCCCTATCACAAGCACCTCTTCAGCGGCGTGGTCTCAGGCATTGCCGGATACGGTAACTGCATCGGAGTGCCCACAGTCGGCGGTGAAATTTACGCTCATCCCTGCTATGCCGGAAATATCCTTGTTAATGTGTTTAATCTGGGAATAGCTGACATCGATCGCATATTTTACGGTAAGGCTACAGGGGTGGGTAATCTCATCGTCTATGTCGGCTCTAAGACCGGCAAGGATGGCATCCACGGTGTCACAATGGCCTCTGAGGAGTTTACAGATGATGCTCAGCAGAAAAAACCCAACGTTCAGGTAGGAGACCCATTTACGGAAAAACTCCTTCTTGAGGCCTGCCTTGAGGCCATGAGGGAAGAAAATCTTATCGTGGGCATACAAGATATGGGGGGGGCTGGGCTTACCTCATCGTCCTCTGAGATGGCGGCACGGGCAAACATGGGCATTGAGCTGGAGCTAAGCCGGGTGCCTTTAAGAGAGGCCGACATGATCCCATATGAGATCATGCTCTCGGAAAGCCAGGAGAGGATGCTTATCGTGGCGGAGGAAAAAAACCTTGAATCGCTGCTTTCAATATTTAAAAAGTGGGACCTTGAGGCTGTAGCCATTGGTTTTGTAAGCGGGGACGGCTATCTCAGAGTTAAGTGGCACGGCGAAACTGTAGCTGAGATTCCGGCCTCACGGATTTCAACCGAGGCCCCCATTTATGACAGGCCACAGGCACGTCCCGGCTATCAGGATAATTTAAACTCTCTTGATGAGTCTGAGATAGAGGTACTTAACGACAATAACGATGTTTTATTAAAACTCCTTTCATCTCCTGCAATAACCTCAAAGGAGCTGGTGTGGCAGGAGTATGACCATATGGTCAGAACCTCAACCGTGCTGCTTCCTGGCAAGGCGGATGCAGCAGTGATAAGGGTACAAGGCGGTAAAAAGGGGCTTGCCATGTCGGTGGATTGCAACAGCCGGTACTGTTACCTTGACCCATACATGGGCGGCGTTCATACGCTTGCAGAGTCGGCCCGAAACGTGGCCGCAACAGGCGCAAAGCCCCTTGCCGTGACCGACTGTCTGAACTTTGGCAACCCGGAAAAACCCGAGGTCATGTGGCAGTTTGCAGAGGCGGTAAGGGGAATTGGGGATGCCTGCCGTGCTCTTAACATACCCGTAATCAGTGGTAATGTTAGTTTATATAACGAGACAAAAGGTACCGCCATATATCCCACTCCAACGGTCGGCGTTGTCGGAATCATAGAGGACGCATCAAAGGCTCTCTCTATGGGATTTAAGGCTCATGGTGATATTGTCATGCTGCTGGGCCCCCCAGCAGGCTCTCTGGGCGGCAGTGAATACTTAAGTCTTCTGCATGGGATAGAAAGGGGATTGCCGCATCCGGTGGATTTAAAAATGGAGAGCTCCCTGATAGAACTGATGGTGGAATTGTGTAAGAGGGGGCTTCTCAATAGCGCTCATGATCTGTCGGAAGGAGGGCTTGCCGTAGCCCTTGCCGAGTGTTCAATTGTGGGTAATGTAGGGTTGGAGGCGGAGCTATTGCCAATAAGTGCGGGGCTGCGGACGGACACACTGCTCTATGGAGAGTCCTCAGGCCGTATAGTGGTAAGTGCCGGCGCATCCGGTAAAATCGAGTCTATGGCAAAGAGCGCATCAGTGCCATTTCATATAATAGGAAAAACAGTGCAAAATGGAATGTTTAAAATAACTCTGGGGGGAAAAACCTTGACAGAAGTACAGTGCAGCGACATTTCCACGGCATACAAAGAGTCTCTTAAAAGGGGATTAGCCGATGGTTAATTTTCATGACATACATGAGGAGTGTGGAATATTTGGCGTATTTGGCCATCCTGAGGCAGCCAACCTGACCTACCTTGGGCTTTATGCCCTGCAGCACAGGGGGCAGGAGGGGGCTGGAATATGCTCATCGGACGGTAAGACTCTGTATGTTGAAAAAGGTATCGGACATGTCTCTGAAGTGTTTTATGAAAAAAGGATAAAAAGGCTTCCCGGTGATATCGCCATAGGGCATAACAGGTACTCAACAGCCGGTGGCGGTGCTTTAAAAAATGTACAACCCATAATGGTAAACTTCTCACTGGGGGCGCTTGCCATAGCCCACAACGGCAACCTGACCAATGCCCATATGCTTAGGCGGCGGCTGGAAAGTGACGGAGCAATCTTTCAGTCAAGCTCAGACAGTGAGGTTATAATACATTTGATAGCACGTCTGAGGGCGTCCTCGGCGGAAGAAAAAATAATCCGTGCAGTCAATGAAATTCGTGGTGCTTTTAGTTTGTTGATAATGAGAGAAAATGAGCTGATAGCCATACGGGATTCCTACGGAGTGCGCCCCATGTGTTTGGGCAGATACAACGATGCTTATGTTGTGGCCTCCGAAACGTGCGCTTTTGACCTTATAGGGGCCACCTATTTAAGGGACATTGAACCCGGTGAAATGTTAACGATTGACCACAACGGCCTGCATTCATTTAAGGCAATAAAAAGCACAAGGCGTGCTTATTGTGTGTTTGAGTTTATTTACTTTGCAAGGCCCGACAGCAATATCTTTGACGGTATAAACGTTCACGATGTAAGAAAGGAACTGGGTAAACAACTGGCAAGGGAGTCAAACACAGAGGCTGATGTGGTAATCCCTGTGCCGGACTCAGGCGTTATGGCAACGATCGGTTATGCCAACGAAAGTGGCATTCCATTTGACTTCGGCCTTGTAAGAAACCACTATGTAGGAAGGACATTTATAGAGCCAAAGCAAAACATAAGGCATTTTGGCGTTAAAATAAAACTCAATCCTATAAAGTCCTTGATAATGGGGAAGCGGGTGGTTGTCATGGATGATTCCATTGTACGCGGCACAACCAGTAAGAAAATCGTAAAAATGCTCAGAGAAGTCGCCATGGCAAAGGAAGTTCATATGAAAATAAGTGCACCGTGCACAATTAGCCCGTGCTTTTATGGTATAGACACTCCTACCAGAACCGAGCTGATTGCCTCAACGCATATAGTTGATGAAATCAGAAAATACATCACTGCCGATTCCCTGTCCTATCTTTCCCTTGAAGGCCTTAAACTGGCAATCCCAAACCCTGACGATTACTGTTACGCATGTTTTAATAATAAATATCCCATCGCCTTACAAGAGGTGACTGATGTGGATTATACACAGATGGAGTTGTTTTTTACGTAGCAGGGAGAAACTCCTGAAAAAAAGAAAGTTAACAGTCTCAGCTATTACAAATCCGTATATTTTTCAATTATTTTATATAAATCCTTTGTTCCCAGCGGTTTAGTAATATAATCATCCATGCCGGCCTCCAGACATATCTCCATGTCACCTTTAAGGGCATGAGCTGTCATCGCTATTATTGGAATAAAAGCATTTATCCTGATATCTGCAGCACTTCTGATTTGCTTTGTAGCCGTAAGGCCATCCATCACAGGCATCTGGACGTCCATAAGGACAAGGTCAAAGTGACTTGCAGCCAACATATCAAATGCCTCCTGTCCGTTGCCGGCCACTGAGGTAGTATAGCCGCGCTTTTGCAGAAGTTTAACCGCAAGCGTCTGGTTGACCGGGTTATCCTCGACTACCAAAATACTTATGGACTTTCTCGACTCCATTACTGTATGGCGTGTCAGAAGCTGCCCCGACTGCTGTGCCGCTGCATCCACCAACATAGAAAGAAGCCCCAACAAGTCCGATTTATACACCGGCTTGACCAGATAGCCGACAATACCAAGTTCCCTGCACTGTATGTCATCTCCCTTTAAACCGGCTGCTACAAGCACAATCAGTTTAACATGAGATAGTCTCTTGTCTGATTTTATCTTTTCCGAAAAAACAAATCCATCCATATCCGAGAGCTGTAAATCTAAAATGATTATGTCATAGCTCATGTCAGAGTAGTTAAGCATACCGAAAGCCTCATAACCGCCGATGGCAATGTCTGCATAGTAGCCCTCGTTTCTTACCATCTCTGATATTTCCTTTGCACTTACTGCATTACTATCTACTATGAGTATGCGCTTGTTTTTTAAATTCACCTCCGGCACATTTGAAAGAATTGCAACAGGTGTTGTTGAGAGCGAAAACTTAGCTGTAAAATGAAAAATGCTTCCCTTTCCAGTCTCACTCTCCACCCATATCTCCCCTCCCAGCATCCCAACAACTCGTTTCACTATCGCCAATCCCAACCCTGTCCCCTCATACTTTTTTGTCATATAATTTTCACACTGGGAAAAGCTGTCAAAAATCATGTCAAGTTTATCCGCAGGAATTCCTATCCCGCTGTCACTTACTGAAAAATACAGCATCCTTGTTTCATCTGTATCGGAGACGCCCTTTCTTAAAACTGTGGGAAACATTGTAATCTTTAATTCAATTTTACCCTTTTCCGTAAACTTCAGGGAGTTGCCAATCAGATTAACCAACACCTGTCTTAACCTCCCTGCATCTCCTCTGAGCGCTGTGGGCACATCCGGTGCAATTTCGGTGTTTAACTCAAGATTTTTTTTCATTGCCACAATAGCAAGAGGCTGTACTGTGGATTTTATAGTTGAAATTAAATCAAAATCTATCTCCGCAGCAGTCATCTTCCCAGCCTCTATTTTAGAGAAATCGAGAACGTCATTCAACAAACCAAGAAGATGTTTCGATGAGTTCATAACAATATTTAGGTACTCTCTTTGCTCTGAGCCCAGATTAGTATCCAGTACAAGCTCAGTCATTCCTATTATGCCGTTCATGGGAGTGCGGAATTCATGGCTCATGTTAGCTAAAAATGAGCTTTTTGCCCTGTTCGCTTCCTCGGCTGCTTCCTTGGCTCTGAGCAATTCATCCTCGGCTTTCTTACGCTCAGTGATATCATGCATTGATACCACTGCACCTATTTTATTACCGTCTTTATCAAGCAGCATCCTGCCCGTTGCAAGTAATGTACGGGGAATGCCGTTTTTGGGAGCTATCACCATTTCCACATTTGTAACATCCTCACCTGTCAATGTCCTAAAAAGAGGTATATCGGTTATTTGCATTTTAGTTTTACCGTCGGATAAATACAAGTCATAGTAGCTCACCCACTCCTCAGGTGGTATCGGCTCAGCAGGTAATCCATGCAGCTTTTGAGTTGCACTGTTAAACAGCTTTAAGACCCCCTCGCTGTCACATGCCACTATGCCGTTATCTATACACTCAAGCACAGCATCAGTGAAAGAGAGATTTCTCTCCAATTCCTGCTCAATCTTCTCACGCTCAGAGACTTCCAGCATAAGTTTTTCATTAGAGGCGCTAAGCTCCAGAGTTCTATCGAATACCTTTACCTCCAGTTCTTCATTTTGCGCTTTTATTGCCTTTCTCGAGGTCACTATCTCATCGAAAAGCCTTCTAAACCTCTGCTCAAGCTGGTACAGGTGATCTCCCACATAACTGTGCCGGTCTAAGTTTACATCTATCTCCTTTGAAAACTCAGTAATTTCATGATTCAGGGCTGCGATCTTTTTCATTACAAACATCATTATTATTACAAAAGAACATATTAAGGTGGAAGCTGCCAACATACTCAACAACCTGGCTTTAAACCTGATGCTGAAAGTCAGATTCTCTACATCCTCAATGGAGACTAAAGAGGCAAACATGGGAAGTCTTTCAGTTAACAGTTCTTTTAGAAGACCCTCGAGATTTTTATCAAGGAAGTATCCGCCTGCTGTGCTCACAACAAAACCAACCAGCACTGTAATGAGAGTCATCTTTAGCGTCAGGGATATGCTGCTTAAATCAAATTTTAAAAACTTTCTTAGCAAGTTCATGCTGTTAAATCCCTAACCTTTCTTTTACTTAAACGGCAGTGCTGCTACCATCGCCATATTATATCAAAACTCTAAATTAAATCAATATCAAAACTCAGTCTGCAATTCGCAAACCGGCATGTGTTACCAAGTAGCAGTCAAAAGAGTAACGAGGCGGCAAGGAGAAAGCGACACCTCCCCTCATAAGGGAATCCCCTTAAGGGGAGACGTCAAGGAGCTTTAGACGAAGCCAACAAAGTTAATCGAATGACTGCTACTTGGTATGACGTATTCATTGCCATTTTCAGACACCATTGGGTATTATATCAGCGAGGAATAACAGCTGAAGCTGTTTTACACAACTGTTGCGCTACTACGGAGTAATCAAAACAAATGAGTGACCCCGACAGAACGCTGATTGATTCAGATAAAACGCTGGTTGAGAGCGACAAGACTCTGGTTGAGGTTAAACACGCCAAATCAGGCAAGATAAACTCCTTTAAAAACTATACGATTGTGGATGAGCTGCCCGCTAAGGGTGCTGAGGCCGATATTTACCTGATTGAGCAAAATGGGAAAACCAGTGTTCTGAAACTCTACAGAACCGGTATGGAGCCTAAGCCCGAGGTGTTAAAAAAAATGAAAGAACTTAGCGCCCGCTTCCCCGACCATATCATATCCATAACAGACAGCGGCTTTGACACTGAGGCCGGCAGATGGTATGAGATTGAGGAGTATGCCGCCTTTGGCTCACTGAAAGATTTTGTAACGGCTCCGGCCGGGCATGCACTACTTGATGGGATAATAAGCGAAATAAGCGAATCCATCAATGTCCTTCACAAAAACAATATAATTCACAACGATTTAAAACCTTCAAATATTTTAGTGAAAGCCAATGCACCCCTTAACCTTGTCTTTATAGACTTTGGGATATCCTCGCTTATGGACCCTGAACTGTCAAAAAAACTGACAACCGTAAAGGGTACCCCTCTGTACTGGGCACCGGAGGCCTTTACCGGTGTTGTCGGCAAACAGTCCGATTGGTGGTCCTTTGGGGTTATTGTCCTTGAGCTGCTCCTGGGCCGTCATCCTTTTTCAGGTCTTGACACAAGAGTTATCATGTACACGCTTTCAACAAAAGGAATTACCGTCCCTGACGATATTGCCCCAAAGTATGCCGTACTTATAAGGGGGCTTCTGACCAGAGACCCAAAATCCCGTTGGGGGTATGATGAAGTCAGCAGGTGGCTCAGAGGCGATAAAAGCCTCATTGAGTACTACTCCAAAGAGCAGGTTGAAGGAAAAAAGTTTGCAATACCCTTTGTCCACAGAGACAAGGAGTACTTTGAGTTAGAGGAGCTTGCAGCAGTCTTTATAGAGAGTGAGGAGGACTGGGAGGCAGCTCTCTCCTATATCCAAAGGCGCTACATTAACAAGTGGCTTATGCAAAACGGCAATTACAGCGCCTCTATCCGCCTTGACAATCTCTTAAGCATTGAACTAAACGACCCCGACCGCAGCCTTATTAAAGTCATCTATTCCTTTGGAGATAAATCACTTCCCTTTGCCCTGTACGGAAAACTGATAACATTAAATAATATATGCCTCTATGCAACTAAAGCTCTTAATGATGAAAGCACTAAAGGTGAATCTGTAATCATAGACAGCCTCCTTAGCGGCAGCCTCCTTACATACTATAAAGACTATATCGCTTTGACACAAAATCAAGATAACGATTTCCTGAACACTCTTAAAAATCTTACAAAGATGTTTTTTGGAAGCACCTCATATGAAAGAAAACTCGAGCAGTTAAAATCCCTTCAGATCATGATTGATGCCCAACACTATGTACTCCCTGCTGAAATAAAAAATGACTTTTTTAATAAATCAGATATTATTGCAGGCCGAACAGATTTTCTCATTAAAAAGAATGATTACAACATCCTCACAGAAAAATATATCGTACCTGAGTGCTTACAGAATGATATAACCGGAGGCAAGTTTGACGATTACGTTGCATCTGTAAAAGTCCTGCTTGAGCTTTACAAGGGCGGTATGCTCATCAAAAAAAGAGTTTTTCAAGAACTTGAAGAGGATTACATTTTACCGGCAGACGTTAAAAATCATCTTATGGGTAGTGACGTCCAAAAATACAAAGAAGCAGTAGAATTTCTTAAAAAAATAAAAGACGCTGGTTTTTTGCTAAAAAAGGATTATTACAACAGTCTTCTACAGAAGTACATTATTCCGGTCTCTATACAGCAGGAGACAATTGCAGGCTCCATGTTTCCACAATATTGTAAATCACTGGAGACCCTCCGCCACATGATTAAAAACAATCAGCTTATAACTGAGGATGATATAAGAAATCATGCACGTGATTACCCATACAACATTACATACATCACAGCTCACATTAAGGATTTAACCGGATTAAACACGGAAAGAAAAATCACAGGGCTTATCAAAATTTTCAGAACCAGGCCCAATTATTTTAACCGGTACCTGCAACTGGCTAAGTGTATTACAAACAAGGTGGAATTATCTAAAATCCCAACTATCAATTTTCTTATGGATGAATTAAAGACAACGCTTGATTATGAATTTAAGGAATTCTACATGGCATACAGTTATAAAAAAGACGAATACTCGGTTTTAAAAAAACTGTTATTATATCTGGAAGCATTAAAATCGAGTGAGATACGATGGGAGTTTTCGGATACGGAATTCTTGTTTGAAATAGAGCAGAAAACACCTGGGCTGGTTCGTTCGATAGAGCGGAGTATTCAAAAAAATCCTGGAATAGAATTTTTAAGCGGCATCATAACAGATACAATCAAGGGTGTCTTTAGTGACTCATCTTTTCTAAACGTCTGTATGAACGCCTATATGAGATTTCAATTCAGAATAGAAGAGGCCATCGCCCTTTACAAAGAAACTGAAAGCAAAGGACAACAAGACGATGACAAATGAGATTATGCCTAAATGGGCAAGGGAAATAATCAGGTTTCTGACAATTAAACCACAGTTTATTCTGTGGGGAAATGT
Source organism: Nitrospirae bacterium YQR-1 (assembly GCA_039908095.1). Taxonomy (NCBI): domain Bacteria; kingdom Pseudomonadati; phylum Nitrospirota; species Nitrospirae bacterium YQR-1. The sequence continues at coordinate 25,838 of JAMOBJ010000031.1, read as the reverse complement.
GTTTGACATTTATCCAATAGAGATTTCCGGCGCCGTAACGACTTTAAAGATGACAGACTATCTGCATAGAATTCTTAAAGAGGCAGGATACTCCATCATTTTGGCATACGAGCCACTCTACGGCTTTGAAGTCATGGAGGGGGAGCCGGAAAAGATAAAAAAAATTACCCCTGAGGAGATTAAAAAGGAAAAACCCTATCCATGCACACCTTTAAAGGCTGCCGGAATAATTGAGCAGTTTTCAACAACAAATACAACCTACACAGCCGTAATTATGAACTTCGCCTCACGGCTGCAAGACATCGCACCTAATGATATGCAGGAGCTTTACTACAGAGCCTACCATCTTTCCCAGAAGTCAATACCGGTAATTGCCGATGGGGCTGCGTTTCCGCAGTTTAACCTGATAATATGGCTACTCAATAAGGAAAACGATATTCCTGCATGGTTTACCCTGGAAAGCCCAAAGGTTAAAGTCCTGGCAGTGCCGAGGCCGGACTTTCATTTAAGAAAAATTATTATTGAAAACCTTGCGAAAAATATAACCGGCTTTAACACACTTGATGATAATAGAAAAGGTGAAAACATCAACCTTTTTATAGACCAGACAAATAATTTACATGGTACGGAGATAATATCCATTGTATCGTTGGCAAGAAAACAGGGGATTGTGTTTTCAGAGATAGGGTCAGCCATACGAGCCTATAAACTCGGCATAGTGGAAAATCCATGGTCAAAGCTGGATTTCGATAAAATATCAAAGTCGGTTGAAATTTTAAGTTTAAGGGTAAAGGGGCAGCCTCATGCCATACGAAGGGCACAAGACATAGTAAAACGTGCTGTGTTTAATCTCTCAGGGGCACAGTACTCAAAGTTTTCCCAGCGCCCTAAAGGGGTGTTGTTTTTTGCAGGCCCCACCGGGGTGGGAAAGACTGAGCTTGCCAGGGCGCTCACTGAGCTGCTCTTTGGCTCAGAGACAAGTTACATCAGGTTTGACATGAGTGAGTTTTCCAAAGAGCACGCCGACCAGCGGCTGGTAGGAGCGCCACCCGGATATGTAGGATATGATGTGGGGGGGGAGCTGACAAATTCCGTGAAACAAAACCCTTTTTCCGTAATCCTGTTTGATGAGATAGAAAAAGCCAACCCTAAAATCCTTGACATATTTCTACAGATTTTAGATGACGGCAGGTTAACCTCCGGGCGCGGTGAGACTGTATATTTTTCCGAGAGCTTGATAATATTTACGAGCAATCTGGGGATATATGACATAAGCGCCGAGGGCCAAAAGAAAATGCGGGTTGACCCGGGTATGCCCTTAGATGCAATCACAACGGAAATACAGACTGCTATAGAGGATTTCTTTAAGTATAAACTTGGCAGGCCGGAGATATTAAACAGAATCGGAGACAATATCGTGGTGTTTGACTTTATAAGGCCGGAGTCCGCCGCCGCTATTGTTAAAAAGATGATTAGCAGCGTTTTAGAAAAAATAGAGGATAGTTTTAAAATCACAGTGAAATTAACTGATGAGGTATCAAAAAAGCTTAATGATTACTGCTGTGCCGACCTTACAATGGGAGGACGCGGGATAGGAAACAAACTTGAAACTGCTTTTGTTAATCCGGTATCGAGAGCACTTTTTGATTATGGGATAAAGCCCGGGGAGACGGTAACTGTAACAGACTTAACGGAATCGGAGCAGGTATGGGAAATCATAATAGCAGAGATATATATATAAACCTGATTCACTATCCACTGAGCACCCTTGGGCCGGGTAATCGTGTCGGGATATGGTTTCAGGGCTGCAACATAAGATGCAGCGGCTGTATGTCTGAGTTTACATGGGAACAAAGTGCTGTGCATAAAACAACTACATCAGTGGTAATGGCGGCACTGAGTAAATATCAGGGGTCCGGGATAACAATAAGCGGCGGGGAGCCCTTTTTTCAGCCGGATGCCCTGTATGAGCTCTTGCTATTGATACGAGAGAGGGGCTTTAATGACATTTTACTTTATAGCGGATACAGGCATGAGGAGTTAGCTTTGAAGTACGGCTATATCTTGCCGCTTGTGGATGTATTGATAGACGGGGAGTTCACAGCCGGCATGGAGACGCAACAGTGGTGGAAGGGCTCAGAGAATCAGAGGGCAATAGTCTTGTCAAAACAGCAATCTCTGGTAGCCGTATATGAAAAGTATTTAAGCCAAAGGGGAAATATGAGACCGCTTCAGGTGATTAAGCTTAAGGACAGGATTTTCATAGCCGGCATCCCGCGGCAGCAGGATATGGAGGCAATTTTAAATGGGATTGGTTAAAGTGTGTCCGACATGCAGGGGGGTTAATTCATCGGCTGATATGATGTGCAGCCGTTGTTTTGGAGACATCTCAGGCATAAAGCCAAACGATGAGTTTACCGATGAATTCAAAGTATCTCAGGAAGCCCTTGAAGCAGTGCCGCCGCCTGCTACCTCTGATGACAGAACAATCGTGGAAGTCAAAAACCGCTTGTTATTACGGCTTAAAGACGGCAGGGAAATAGTGGTTAAGCCGGGGGATGTGGTGGGCAGAAAAGCGGTGGGAGCGGATGTAATAGCTGATTTTCCGACAGTATCCCGCCGTCATGTTAAATTTACCTTTGAAAACGGTAAGTGGTTGATTGAGGATCTGAATTCCACAAATGAGACATATCTTGATGATGTAAGACTGACAACAGGGCAAAGGACAGAGATTAAGCAAAACCAAAAGCTCACACTATCGTTTTCTTTAGATATGACAGTAAAGTAGATTTTCTTAAAATTCGCTATATTAGCAAATACACTTTCTGGATGTGATAGCAAGCAGCATTCAATCGTCTAATACCAAGTTGCAGTCATTCGATTAACTTTGTTAGCTTCGTCAAAAGCTCCTCAGCGTCTCCCCTAAAGGGGAATCCCCTGTTAAGGGGAGGTGTCGCTTTCTCCTTGCCGCCTCGTTACTCTTTTGACTGCTACTTGGTATAAAAGAGCCTGAAACTCCTCATCTTAAAAGATTAAGAACACTTTGAGGGGCGGTGTTGGCCTGCGATAAGACGGAAATGCCTGCCTGCCGGAGTATCATGGATTTTGTGAGGTTTGCCGTCTCCTGGGCAAAGTCTGCATCCATGATTCTCGATCTGGAGGACTGTGAAGCCTCTAAAACATTATCCAGATTACGAATTGCCGCCTCAAACTGGTTTGACTTAGCACCCATGGAAGCCCGAAGACTGGTCACAGAGGTTATTGCCGAATCTACAATCGCTATTGCATTCGATGCAGCAGACCTCAATCCTGTTGACTGACTGACATCATTTACCATAAATGATGCCCTGCCTGTATAAGTTATTGAGACGCTTGCTGTGTAGCTAAATGCTGAGGGATATCCGGCTCCGCTTACCCATGAGGCGTCTCCCACACCCTCTACTGCTGTTGATGTTGCAGTATGGATGTCTTTCAAATACATGATAGTACCGTCTTTTCCGCTTGATGTATAGGTGTTTCCGCCCAATACGTCTGTGTTGACCGATGGCACATTCATCGAAATTGCCGAATCACTTGCCGAATAACTTACTTTCATGGATACACTGAAGGAATCCGACAACAATCTCTTGCCGTTAAATTTTGTTTGCTCTGATATCCGTCCTATCTCTTCCACAAGTGAATTAACCTCTTTTTGCATGTAACCAACATCGGTTGAGCCGTATTGACCGCTCAATGCCTGCAAACCGAGTTCACGGATTCTCTGTAAGTTATTGGTTACCTCATCCAAAGCACCCTCTGCCGTTTGTGTAATTGACAGACCGTCGTTGGCATTTCTTACCGCTACCGTAAGCCCCCTGATTTGTGCCGTCATTCGTGTTGCTATTGCTAATCCTGCTGCATCATCCTTAGCTGAGTTGATTCTTAAGCCCGACGACAGCCTCTGCATAGCATCCTGTAGTGGTCCCTGTGTCCTGTTGAGATTACGCTGTGCATTGATTGACATTATGTTGGTATTTATAACGAATGCCATACCTACCCCCCCACCCGAAGATTTTTCTCAAATTAAAATTTTGTTATGAAAAGCTGCTTCACAAGTTTTTTTCCCCAATCCCTAAAGCAATACAATAAAAAAACCGATAATAACACTAATACAGGGTTGCGCCCCCAGCGTCGACCCCTTATACCATCTGTCACTATTGTTTAATAATTTACTCAAAAAGTCAAGTCTGTCTTGATTTTTTTTGTATTTTTATCTATCATTAATTATGGTATTAAATCAATGATTTTGTTGAGAGATTTTCTTTTAATAATGCCGGAACACTATTAAATGTTGAAAAAATTATTGATCATTTTTGTTTTTATGATGGTGTTGTTTATTCATATTTTCAAGCTGAGTGAAATTCCAAGGGGATTCTTTGTAGATGAGACTTCTATTGGAAACAACGCATATTTAATAGCAAAACATGGCTTTGACGAATACAAAATACCATATCCTTTGTTTTTCAGAGCATTCGGTGAGTACAAAAATCCTCTGTATATATACGTTAATGCAATAGTGTTCAAAGTACATGGATTTTCTGAGTTTTACCTCAGATTTACCAGCTTCTTATTTTTTTCAATATTTTTATTGGTGTTTTTCTTTTTAATTAAGAGGATTTTCCCGGACAACAAAAAAATCCTGCTATATGCCCTCATAAGTGCCGGCACGCTTCCGTGGTTTTTTATCATTTCAAGAATAGCTTTTGAGGCTGTTTCACAGTTAACTGTTATTACGCTTTTATTGTTTTTTATATATAAAACCTATGAAGAGGATTTTCTCATCAACTCAAGTAATTTGTTCTTTGCAATTGTTGCAGGCTTTTTTTTGGGGCTTTCCGTATATTCTTACACGAGCTCAAGACTCATTGCATTTCCTATGGCTGTTGCAGTTGTTTTTATCTATAGACGCCGGCGATATCTTTTACGAAACATTTCCTTTGTTCTTTCGTTTCTAATATCGCTGATACCGTATGCTGTTTTTGTTAAAAGAAATCCTGACGCTCTTACAGTCAGATTTAAAGAAACCACTTACCTCTACGATCCGGGCTTATCTTTCTTTGAAAAAACACTGCTCTTTATTAAAAATTATATTTCATTTTTCAGCCCTGAATACCTGCTTACCAAAGGGGATGTTAATCTCAGGCTTGGAATCGGAAACTTTGGCCTGATGTATGTAACGGTATTTGCTCTTTTCATTTTTTGGATTTACCTTGCTCTCAGAAAAAGGCATGTTTTTGAAAACAAATTTGTCAGACTGTTAGCAGCCTTTCTTGTCATATCACCAGTTGCCGGTGCTTTGACCTTTGAATGCCCTCAGTCCTTAAGGGGTCTCCTTATTGCGCTCTTTATGTTGATACTGTCCGCTTATGCCTTTGATGAGTTGAAACACTATAAGGCTGTAAGATTTCTATCCCCTTCAGTGTTTATCACACTAATTCTTCAGGCTGCTGTTTTTCTTTACTTGTATTTTTATGTTTATCCGCCTAAAACTGTAGAGGCTTTCATAGGATATGGGTTTAAGTATGCTTACAAAAAGGGAATTGACTATAATCCTAAAAAACTGACTCTGATTAACGACGAGTTTTTTACATATGTGCGATTTTATAAATATGTACTGGAAAAAGAAGGTGGCTACTTTAACCCGGCATTAGCCGACAAAACCAATGGAACATGCTATTTGTACTATAACAAAACCGAAAAGGCCGACAGAGCTCTGAATGAGATATGCAGCGGCACGGATTATTTGGATGACGGTCTGCCAGGCTCACGATTCAGAGTCAGATGCTGCCGGTAGGCTTTTCCTTACCGCATTGCTTATTATGGAGTAGCTACGATTTAATCGGACATAGATTTTTGGTATATATCCATTGGAATTTGTACAAGTTTTCTCTGCTTGTCGACGATAGTAGCCCCTATTGTCAAGCCCACTTTTAAGTGAAATTAAGGTACACGTTTTGACATTTTTACACCTCCATAAGTTGTGCTATACAGTATAATAGCTTTATTTGCGTCTATTATGTGCGACATGTCAATACCTATTTTCTAATAAAAAGCATTGACAAACATTAATGGACTTAATATGATAGAATTGTGGAAAAGCTTATACCGTTATCTGAGGTAAGAAAGAATTTGAATATCTCAAGGTCAACTCTTTGGAAATGGATCAAAGAGGGTAGGCTTATGTCCGTTACGTTATCAGAAAGAAAGGTGTATATTGAGGAAACGGAGCTTAACCGTTTTATAAGAGATAGCAAAAAAACACTACAATCTGTTAAGGACTGAAAAAATGGCACATAGAGCAACAACGCACACACAAGGAGAGGCTTTAAGGTATTTGGCCAATGCAAAGGAATTGCTGAGTCAATCGCCGATAGATGATAACTTTTATACAGACATTAAGCCTGTAAGAGAGGCGTTCAGCACGGCCTATTTAGCGCTACTGGAGGCCATAGATGAGGCTTTAATTAAGAGGGGGTTGATTAAAAAGAAGCTTCCTAAGTCAGCAGAGGCTTACAGGGAAGTTTTAAGAAAGGAGTTATCCGTAAACAACGGCAAGCTGATGAGGGAATTTGATTATCTCTACGACACACTTCACATAGCAGGGTACTATAGGGGCTTAATACACGAGACAGATATGGTCAAAGCAGCTTTAAAAGCTACTGAAGTGTTTATAAAGAAAGTAACCGGCTGATAATTATTTTGATAACAACTTCGTAAGTTCGAGGCAAGTGAGGACGGCTTACAAGCGAATGGAAAAACTACTATGAAAAAGATTAAAAATTGCCGTATTTAAAGACGATCTTTGCAGCGTTCAGTTAGAATTCGTCACTATATCCTTCTAGTAATATATTTTTGGATACTAAAATTTTATTAATATTGAAAATATGAATATTAAACCTTCTATATAGTGCCAAAATTTCATGAAACAAATCAGTTTTACCAAATGTTATTGACCTCCATATTGTTGGCCGATATATAGCAATTGAGGATAGAATAAAATGACAAAGATAATCTAACAATAGTTCAGAAGTCTTGTTTTCTTCTGCTGCAATATTATAAGACATATTTGCATATTTGAAATTCAACAAATACTCAAGATTCATTCTAAGTGACTGCTGAGTAAGTAAATAACGTTTAAAAGATGGGTTTATATCTGCGCCTGCGCAGATGGAACCGCAGAGCGGTGTATTCAGCTTCACAAATTAACTTGATGTACTCCTGTCCGATAAAGACCGCAAAGCGAGGATAAAACGATAACATTTAACTCTGCAAAATCAGATGCACACGAGATTCCGGGTGAGCTATTTACTGAAGCTCTACAGTCAGGTATAGACAAGAGTACTACCGACCCCAACATGACATTGGCCGATTTCGGGAAACGATTAAAAGAGACAGCCCTTATGGCCGCTATAGCGGGCCCAATACAGGGTGCAAGGGTTCATCCGTTTGTACGCAATGAGTCTCAGGGAAAGAAACCCTTGGTAGCTGACCAACCCGTTGCTCCATCCGCCCCCATACCCGTTGAAATGCCTGCTCCGAAACCACAATTTGTTGGCACACCGGAAGGGGAGAATATTCCACCAGAAGCACCACTTGGTAAGCCACCAATAACAGACATAGATTTAATGATGGCAAACTTGGCTAAAACAGGTAAATATAACCCTGACCACCTAATCAATTTAACAGATAGTCAAATACATGAATTGTATAATAAAGAAACTGGGGCATCCCCTGTTAGTCAAGCAAACGAAGCTGCTACAGAGCCCGTGTCACCCAATAGGTTAAATGGCACCGTGGAGAGCGGCGTGGTTGCCCCAGATATAACACCACTGCTACCGAAAAAACCTTTGTCAAAGCCCCTGACGGCACTTTTGATTTCGGGCATATCACTGATGACATAGCCAAAGAAGCCGACATCCCCGCCGCTCCGATAAGGCTAGAGAATGGGGATGAAAAGTATGGTAAAACTCATATCGAGACAAAGTATGGTGGAAAACGCTTAGAAGGTATTAAAAACGCCGGATACGCTGATACTGAATCGTTTATTAATGACGTAGCGTCAAACTATAACCAGATTTGGCAACAACCAAACGGCAGGTTAATGTTAGTCAAGCAAAATGGCGGCGCTAAATTAGCAGTTGTAGAGTTAGCAAAAGAAGACAATGGCAGTCATTATGGGGTTTCATCGGCTTTTATCGCACCACCTAAATATCCAGCTAATGGTGAGAGAAAGCTGATTTGGGAAAGGAGCGGAAACCCCTTCGACAAGACTGAGCCCCTTGCCCCACTTATATACCCAACACCTACAGCATCTCAGGGTGTTGAGCTTGGCGCTCGTGGCCAAAGCAACCTTCTTACTGATGATATTGTATCAAATTCCGACATGGCTGTCAATCTCCCCAAAGGTGATTCCCCTGCTACCACTATGCCGGACGGGTTCAAGGTAACGCCGGATGTCAGGAAACAGTTAGTTGATGTGGCCGGTTTGTCAAAGCAGGATGCAATGAAGTTAGCCAAAGACCCGCAGAAAGCGTGGGATACGTTACAGGCGGCAAAAGGCGCAGAAAAACCCCAGCCGACAGAACAGGCAGGGGTAACACAGCCTTTACCGGAAACGCCTCCCGCACCAGAGAAGATAGATAGAGGCCTTAAAGACTTAGGCTATGGTGATGCTGACAGAGCGGCTATGACAGACGGCCGGAAATATCATATTTACGATAACACTATTTTAAAAACACCTGTTACAAAGCATCCGGAATTTCTTTCTAATACAGAAGTAGAACAACAGGCAGCGGCAGATACCGCAAGAAAGGATGCACTATCTCTTATATCTGCACACAATATTCCCATGGATTCAAATTTAGCTCAGGACATTCTAAAGAGTCATTTAAAAACAGCATACAGAGAATCACGAGATGTTGACCCTGTTACCGGCTTTCAAGTACCTACAGCATATAAGTCAGCAACTGAGAGAGCATGGGAGAGTCATGTTAAAGATGAAAGGCAATTTGCCTATGGTGACATAGATGTTTTAAACCTTGGCGGGTTAAATAAAGCAGCGGGATCAAATGCGGCCGCAGACGTACATCTCAGTGCGATGGCGCAGATAATAAAGGATACAGTAAATAAAAGCATACCAAAAGCTCAGGTATTTCGACAGGGCGGCGATGAGTTTAGTGTATTAGCTCCTGATATTGACAAAAAACAATTGCAAATTGTGTTAGACCGTGCTAAACTGAATGTAGATGCGTATGTAAAAGAGAATGGGCTGGACACATTATACCATCCCAAACTTCACAAAGAGACTGGCACTGGGATTTATTACGGGGTTGCTAACTTTAAAGACGGTGGTAGCTTCTTTGAAGCAAAGAAAGCAGCAGATGAAATAACTGCACAGGCAAAGAGAGAGTTAGAGAAAGGAGGGGAAGATGTCACAGGAAGCAAGATTGCAGAGGCTGGGGCTATCTCATCTGATAAACAAGCCGGAAGAGTTGGACAAAGTGCTCAAGGAACGCATAGCGCAGAGCCAGAAGCGCAGCGAGGAATACGACCGGAAGCACCCGCACCTGAAGCCCAAAGAGCAATAGCAGAGGGGCAGCCCCCCTCTGAGGTATCCACAAATAAAACAACTGAAAACCAACCACCCATAACACCGCCGGAGTCCACCGGCATATCTTTTTCAATAGGCCGTGATGATGCGATATTGAAGACGCTTAAAGACAATGCCGCACCGTTTAGAGAATTAAAACTTACTCCGGAGACTTGGAAAAGCGAATTTGGGGAAAACCAAACAGTTAAAACGCCTGTCGGTGACGTGACTCTTGGTAGAAACCAATATATAAAACTAAAGGCTAAAAGCAGAGAGAAATATTTCGGGCTAATTAAGCCGACTTTAACAGACCCTTTGTATGTGGTGGAAGTCCACGACCCAAAAGAAGGAGCGGAAAGGGATACAAAGCGAATTTACATAAAACCATTTGTTGACGAAAATAAAAACACATATTTCACATCAATCACTATCCAAAAAGACGGAAAAGAAATATCTATAAGTAGCCATCCCAAAGAATCAGAGGTTTTAATTAAATCCATCAAGAAAGGTGAAGTGTTATATTCTACGTCGGCCCGTGAAATCTACACTGCTGCCCCAATGCTCCACGAACACCCACCCACGGCAGGCAGACCCCTTGATGAATCTACCTCTAATATACCACAAGAGGGCGAGTCTGTCAAGAACGATGCTATTAAAGGAAGCGGGGAGGAGACACAATTTTCTGATAGAGACAAGAGCAAGCTTGCGCTATCAGAAGAAGACAAAAAGCTTGGCAAAGTCATCTTTGGTAAAGATGGTTTTTTTGATAAAGTGCAAAAAGGTGAAGTACGAGGAAACGACTTAGTGTCTTTGATTTCTATACATGGGAATAGTCAAGAGAAAGAAATAGCAAAAGCAATGCTATTAAATCCATACATTGTCAAGCAACTTGAGCAGACCATTATACAATCAATGCCATCAACATCGCCATTTGTATTTGAATCGGGAGGTCTTCATACCTTTGGAAATCCGAACAAGATTGAGCTAAACTTTTTTGGACTTAGAGGCAAATATGGAGGCTCCTCAATTAAAAAGTTAATGACTGCCGGGTTACATGAAATTATCCACGATGCAACGTCAAAATATCTTTACATAAGTGGCGATGATACTATTTATAAAATCAGGCAAGCAATTAAAGATAACCATTTAGATGAGAGCAAGAATAAATACTATGGGATGAAGAATGACCATGAATTTTTAGCAGAAGCCTTTACAAACAAAGAATTCCAGGATTTTCTCAAGAGCATACCAGATGAAGGAGCGCCTGTAAAACAAAAGACAACCTTGTGGGATAAGTTTGTTAATTTTGTCAAAAATGCTTTAGGGTTAAAAGATTCACAGTGGAATATGCTTGATAAGGTGATTGAAGAGGGCACACGGATAATACAGAAGCAGGCAGAAAGGGAATATGATAACAGTGTTTCTTTTTCAATAAGCAAAAAAACTACTACGACGGGAATAACCGACAAAGAGATGTCCGAAATTAGAGGTAAAACCAAATCTCCTGAAGTAATTAAATTTATTGAGGAACACAGACACTCTATTGAAAAAGAGCCGGCAAGAGTAACAGGAAACTATCAGGAAGTATTTTTTAATGAGTTTGGGCTATTCGGCAAAACAACATCTGAAATAACCACGCCGATAGAAACTGTAACAATAATGAAAAAGCATTACTTAAAGCTGGCAGCACATGAAGATAAGAGTCGGAAGGATTTTGTTAATTTTATAAGGCCTACACTAGAAAGGCCGAATGATATAAGAGATGTTGATGGTGAACATACTTATATAAAAATATTTAAAGATGGTGGGATTAAACTACATGCGACAATCGTTAAAGTAAAGCCGGACGGCACGTTTTACGTTACGAATATCCCTCTTTCCAATATCAGGAGATGGGAGACAAACTTACTTAAAGGGGAGTCTATATTGCCGGATGCACTCAAAGGCAGCTTACCGGTATCAACTGCCCCGTCGGCTTCTCTGAAAGACACCATAGCCGCATCTGATATCCCCAAGCCTGCAAAAGAGGCCGTGCCTTCCTCTCCAGACAATTATATTTTACCACAGCCAACCGAGTCTGTCAATACGGGGCTCTCCAGAGCCGACATTCTCAGGGCTAATAGGGATAAAGTTGTTGTTGCGTGGAGTCGTGCACTAAACGCATTAGGGAATAACAAGTATCTCCACATTGATGCTGGCTTAGACTTGCCTGAAACATTAACAAAAGAGACTATGACGGAAGCACAAAAAGAAGGGTTGCGGGCACACGGGCTTGAGCCTGACGAATTGACGGATAAAGAGCTTGCGGAACTCAGCGTCCACGGCAGCACTCAGGTTTTTAAACTTAACGAGAAACAAGCCATTGCAGTTGTTAAACTTGCAATCAGCGATAATCCTGACGTTAACACTATCAGGACGGCTTATCACGAAATAGGACACGTGGTTGAGAAAACCCTTCTGACCGATAAGGAAAGAGCTATCCTTGAGAACAAATACAGCAAGGGCGATAAAGACTGGCAGGAAAACTACGCCGATGGATTTGCTAAATATGCAGACGAAAAACTTAACGGCGCCAGACCAAAAACCTTGATACCTGAACCGGTCAGGAAAATCTTTAATAAAATCCTCGATTTCTTTGAAAGCATTGGTAATTACCTGAGAGGACAGGGCTTTAAAAACCATACGGACATATTTAATGATGTGCTCTCAGGTAAAATGGCCGACAGGGAATTAAATATTGCTGATGATAACTCTGAAAGAAACGTAAGGATAACTGGAATTAGCGATAAGGTATTTAGCGATAAACTATGGCAGGCACGGAAAGAGGCTAAACAATGGGCTAAAGAGAACTTGCAGAAGAAAGAATTCATTAATGAAGATACAGGATGGAAAATCCAGATAAACAGAGCTGGAATTGAAAAAGCGTTAAGTGGTGAACGTTCGTTAGAACATATTGAGGCAATAAGAGCTATCCCTGAACTGTTAGAAAATGCTGTATTGCACGAAAGCCGAGCAGATAGGTACTCTGACCCAAACATTAAAAGCATACATAGGTTTTATGCTCCCTTAGAAATATCAGGAAAACTTTACAGAGCAAAGCTTACAGTAAAAGAAACCAACGAAGGAAAGCGTTTTTATGACCATAGCCTTACAGAAATAGAAAAGCCTGCTGCGGGTCGAGCTTTGCGCACGGACGATACCTTTTCAGGCAGCGCGCCTCGTACGGGGCAACAGGCTTCTACTATTAGTTTAAATGATTTACTTAAAGATGTCAAGACACCCGGAGGGGATAACCTGTCTTTCTCTTTAGGCCAGCCGAAAGAAGACGAAACGATTAAAGATAAATACGACAGCATCAAGAGCAACATTAGGGCAATCGGCAAGGATATACAATCAATATTTGCGCCGTCCACAATGTCTGATGCTGCAAAGGTAACGGCAGGCACTTTAAGGAATTGGTTAGCGGAGTACACAAGAAAGACAGTTATTTCAGGTAAAGCCTTAAAAACGTACAGAGACCATATGAACACTCTTAGCAGCGAAGAACGGGTTGATTTTATTAACGCTACAGAAAGAGGGAAGTTTCAGGAAATATCACCACTGATGAGACAAGGCGTAATTGCATTTAACAAAATGTTTGCCGGCCGGAGAGATTATCTCTGCCTGCTTATTTAAAAGATGTTATCCACTGGTCAGAAAAACCGCTGACCACGGCAGGCAACAAAGCGCATCCGTTAATATCTCTGATAGTTGAAATGTTAAAGAATAAAGATTTTTATGGCGCTAAAATAATCAATGAGGATGATCCATTTTACAAGAAAGGCGCTGACTTACTTTTACATGCTGCCGCCTCCGGAGTGCCGTTTGGGATAAGAGGAATGATTAGGGAAAATAAACTTAGCGGTGAGGTAACCGTGAAATCGTTGTTGCCATTTATTGGCATAACACCGGCGCCTGCAGAGTTTGTACGCTCTAAGGCAGAAAATGTGATGAGTGAAATCATGTCACAGAAAGTGCCGATAGGCGGCCGCACATCAGAGCAACAGGGCAGGGCAGACAATGAAAAGAGGCTACAGCGTCAGCTATTTATGGACCCGACTAAAGGTCATGATATGGTTGTAAGTGCTCTCAAAGAGGGCACGATAACGCCTAAAGAAGCAATGGATATGGTGAGAAACAGCAGGCTAACACAGCTTCAGAGCGGGTTTAAACATCTCAGTATAATTGAGGCTTTAAAGGTGTATGAAGCGGCAAACAATGAGGAAAAGAAAACCCTAAGACAGTTGCTTGCGCAAAAGTCAGTTACAAGCATTCCATTGAAAGACAGACGGGAAGTTATTGAGCGGAAAAGACAGGCGTTGACGATGTAAACAGGGGGAGAGTATGACAAGCCTCTTGCAATTCTTTTGCTTTTATGGTAAGTTAAGAACATGGCAACAACGATAGACACCTTAAAGATATACGAGCGGTTGAAAGACGCTGAGCTCAGTGAAAAGGCTGCTAAAGAGATTGCCGAGGTTATTAAAGAAACAACTGATTTTTCCTCTGGAATGAAAACAGAGATAAAAGAGGAATTATCTAAAGATTTGGCTACCGAGGGCAATTTGCAATTAGTAGAAACAAGACTTTCAGGCGAAATAACAAAGGTGGAAACAAGGCTTTCAGGCGAAATGAAGGTTCTCAAAAGCGATTTAGAATGGAAAATGAAGCTGTATTTCCTCGTTCTTGCCTTTCTTATCATTCTGTCTAATCCCCGTGCGTTAGATTTAATCTCCAAACTCTTAGGTATCGTCAAGTAACTCCTATGAACGAAACTATTATAGAAACTGAAAAGCCCCCTGAAATCACTGACCAACAGGGATACATTGAGCGGATAGATGAAACACTGCGCAGCCTGTCTATTGAACGCTTGAAAGAAGTGTCTGACTTTGCGGCATACCTTGCTGATAAAGAACGCAGGCATAAAGAGTTTGTTGAGGAAACGCTTAGATTTGAACAAGAAGAAGGTTATACGTTTGATACGGTGGAAGAGGCTATGGAATTCATTAAAAATTGGAAAGAATAGTTTGCCTAAGTTGAATTTCAAAAAGCCTTTCGTCCGGCAAGCGTCTAAAATTACTAAAAACTCACAGCCCCTTACTGCAAAGTTATCAAAAACCTTAGAGACATTACGGGATAATCCTTTCACCCCATCGCTTAAAACACATGCCCTCTCAGGTAACTTCAGCGGCAGGTACTCCTGTTCGGTAACCCCAGACATCCGCATAGTATTTGAACTATCCGAGGACACTGTTCATCTCCTCAACATCGGCTCTCACTACGAGGTTTATTAAAAGGGGGCATTAGCGCCCCCCGCTCTTATACATACAGCCGTCATCAGTGAACTAATTCCCCGACTTCCTGCATACACCGCTCTACAGACCAATGCGGGTCTCTGAAATCTTTTACCTTAACCGGCGGTTTTTGGCCTAACAGCAGCGATGCTTTTGCTATAGCCATCTGTCCGATAGTTCCGGGTATCTTCCCATGAGCGCTAAAGGCTTTCATAAACAGGTTTATCGCCTCTATGTTAAACTTAGCCTCTCCATGTATCCACTTAACCACCGCCACATCTCCCTCCAACCATATCTCCATAAACTTAGGGTCAGGCTTCTCTTTCTCAAGGGCTTTGACTTTTTCCTCAAGCTCTTTATTGCGTTTCTTTAGCGCTTCGGTCTCGACAACAAGCGAGTCCGGGTTCTTCTGTATCGTCAGCGTCTTAACCGTAAAGTAACTATTAACCAGCGCTCGTTGGATTTTCCATGATAGTTCGTCTGTGAAGCTCTTTACGAGGAGCAGGTAGCCGGATTCGGTTAGGAAAATCATTGAACCCCTGTGACCACCTCGTTTGTGAGTGTCAAACTTTTGGCTAGGAGGAAAACTCTTTACCATACTTTTCCATTCTTGGTAGGGAACATTGAAATAATCCTCGTTTTCGTTAAAGCGTGCCTTGTTTGTTGTGAAGTTTTTCTCTGCTGTGCCGGTTTTCCTTTCGTGTAATTCGTTAATTGTTTGAAGAGTTATAACGGGTTTACTTTTGTAGATAATTTGGGTAACTTCTTTGCCCTCGATTTTGAGGGTGGCGGATAGATTAGACATATTGTGCCTCCAATGTTGCGAACGCTTTGGACATTAAAAATGCCCGGGCTCTGTTCCTGTCCATTGGAAGACAGCCCATAGCCTCACGACTACGGGGAACCCGGGCACGATAAAATGCCTGTAAAACTAAAAATCCCATTAAGGCATGGGCAGCCTCCAATACACTGCGAACGCCACTAAGATAGCACGGGGAAGCGGGGGTTGTCAAGTATTGCAAATATTTTTCAGATGTGTTATCTTTTAAGTGATGAGCACACGACTTAGAAATATACTTAGAGGGATGGGGAGCGTGCTTGATATATGCCCAAACACTGATTACAGCAAGTATTTGCCAAAAAGAAAGACTTCTTCTCAAGAATTTGGCTCTTTCCAAACAGATGCTGAGAACCTTCGCAATGATTGGGTAAAAGTTGGTGATGCTTTGCGTCATGCGATGAGTATTGTTAATGTCGAAAAAGAATAAAGACAGCCAGCTAAATATCAGCAATCCTTTACCTCCAGTCAAGACAGCGCAATATTTAGCCCATACAGGCCCCATTCCTGACCCTGTTACTTTGCAAGGATATGAAAGGATTATCCCAGGACTTGCTGAACGAATCGTGAAAATGGCAGAAGACGAGGTTAAGCACAGACATAAGATAGACGATGACGAGCAAAAACATAGACATAAGATAGATAATGACTTTTTATCTTTGAATAGAGACTCTTTCAATATAGAATCAAAAGAACGAAAACTTGGGCAAATATTTGGAATTATAATTGGCTTAGCCGGATTAATCGCATCTGTAATCTGCGTTTCATTTAATGCCCAAACTACAGCTTCAATTATTGGTGGCACTACTGTTGTAGGGCTCGTTACTGTTTTCGTTGTCGGTGAAAAACTTAAATCATCCAAACAAAGCAACGACCATGAATAAGTGGCTGTCATGTTCCGCTTATTAGGGCTTTTTAAGTAATTAAACATGTGCCGCCTCCTTTACGCCTTTGGTGTCGGCAAGCGTAGGTAATACCTTGCTGAGGAGCTGCGTTAGGTACTCAATCCATAGCGCCGGTGTATGTCAAGAGAGTTGACAGCCTGCTCAAACTTTTTTTACTATAAAACAGTAAGAGCAAGGAGGCAGCCATGAGTGTGATAACGATACCAAGGGCGTTAAGAGAGAAGTTAGGGGATGAGGCTACTGACAGCCTTGTCAAGGTTATCAATGATGCTGAATTAAATTCTCGTAAGGATTTGGCTACTAAAGAAGACATATTTAAACTAAGTGAACGCATGACTAAGATAGAAGGCGAACTAACTCTTATCAAATGGATGATGGGGATAATGCTTGCCGGTGTCATATCTCTTGTCATGAAAGCATTTTTCATGCACTGAGTTACAGAGATTATGAGTATGAGCGAAAGTGTTATATTTGATACTAAAATCGCCTCCCTACAATGTCCTACGTTGAGCTATTTATAGGATTCATTTCTATCCACTTATAAAGGCTTGTAGGCAATCCTGTGGGCTTTGGTGGCATACTGTATAAATATTAACACAACCGTATGCATGGAAGCATTAAGCGGAGATAGTTGATGTTTTTAAATAGTGCTTAACAAGTTTTCAACAAAATTACATGCCAAATTCTTGATTGATTAAAAAAGCCTTATCACTTTCCCGCCTTCAGAGCCATCATTTGTGCTTTAAGTGACCGGAGGGAATTCATAAAGTCCAAAACCGGTACGGGTTTATTATCGTTGTAATCACCAACAACCCTATAGGTTTTATCACTAACGGGAAAATTAAAAGCGATATGACCGGTGCTGCCGTGGGGTATAAGCTCCGGCTTAATACCTCTGTAATTCAAGTAAGCCGATAAATTAATGTCATTGACGGGGATTTTCTGTACACTTTCTTTTGCCATTTAATACCTCTCATTTCAATTCATGATTCCGGTTAAAAAACCAGAATTTGATTTTAACACAAAAAGTTTTTTATTACATTAGAAAGTTAGAGGGTGTACGAAGTTTCTAAAATTGGGGAATTACAAACTTATAGGGGGTGCTAAAACAAACTTATAGGGGGTGGTAAGTTTGTAAGATTTATTCTTTATTGTTAAGGAGTTACATAATTTTTAGTCTGCTTAATAATATCTTTTTATTCCGCCATTAATCAGCTCTAACGCTTTTTTATAGTAATTTTCTATATTTTTCTCATCAAGTACTTTCTGAATTAATTGTATGCAAACTGTCTGCATTTTGCATACAATTTTGACATTGTTTTATAGTTTTTGACGATTATTGACACATAGCTGTTTTCCAAAAAGTCGAGGTTTATTAACAGTAAAATTTACCTCAATAAGTGCTTTTTACTCATGACGACAGCATGACGACAAACGCTTAAAAATCGAGAGCAGAGCTAATCATAAAAGCATATTTAAGTCATTGGTGTACAAAGGATTTTTTGAGAGCCGGGGAAGGGATTTGAACCCTCGACCTGCTGATTACGAATCAGCTGCACTGCCACTGTGCTACCCCGGCAATAGAAACTTGTAACACTAATTTTAAACGACACTATAGTAACATAATAACTCGCTTATAGAAAGTACCCTGATGTTTTTTTGAGAATATTCAGTCTTCTTAGAAATAATTTAAGATTTTTGTTTATTTGTGCTTGACAATTATTTGTCTGTGTGGTAATTTACCGTTGGCTTGGTATTTTTTTATTTCAAAAACTTATAAGGTGGAGAGATAATACGTGGTAGAATTTAACGCGTGGTTTCTTGTACTGGTAGCCAATTTTGTCATTTTGGCTATCATCTTAAACTCAGTATTGTTTAAACCGCTTATCTTCCTATTCAAAGAACGGCAGCGAATAAGGGACGATTCCACCTATGAGGTAAAAGCCCTGACAGAAAAAAGAGACAGAGCGTTTGCCCTTTTAAAAGAGGAAATGGCGGCAGCCTCGGAAAAAGCTAAAGAGGAATTCACAAGACTCAGAAAAGAAGGACTTGTTATCCAGAGTGAAATGCTCTCAAAGGCTCATACTGAAGCTCTGGAGAGGCTCAACAACGCCATGAAAGAAATCTCCACCGAGGCACGACAAGCCAGGGAAAAACTACAGAGTGTCATCACTGTGCTTTCCGCAACTATTGTCAACAAACTAATGTATGACCACATAAAGGAAAGCTAAGTTTGATAAAATCACTTGTATATCTATTTACTATATGCTCTGTTCTTATCGAGGCAACTACCGGTTACGCCTCTGAAGAGGCGGCACACACAACTAATTGGTTTTGGATGATTGTTAATTTTGCTGTTTTCCTTTCCGTTATCATCTTCTTCTTAAAAAAGCCTCTGTCTGAGTACTTTACGGAGCGGACCAGGTTAATTGAGAAAACTCTGGAGGAAGCTAAAGAAACAAAAATACTCGCTCAAAAAGCCCTCGATGAAATAGAGAAACAATTGAAGCTCAAGGACAGCGAAATCGAGCGGATTATCAACGTTGCACGCATGTCCGGTGAGGCTGAAAAAGAAAAATTAATCGAAAATGCTAAACGCATGACTGATAAAATCAGGGAAATAACAGAGCAAAATATCACTTTTGAAAAGAGGAAGGCTATTGCCGACATAAAGGAAGACGCAGTGAAAAGCGCTATGGAAATGGCACAGAGCACTATAAAAGAGCAGATTACCGCTCAAATTAGCGAGAAACTCTTCAACGATGCTGTTGAGCAAATCGGCGGTAAAAATTGAAAATCAATAGCAAAGTAGCTAAGAGATTCGCTAAAGCCCTGCTTGATTCTATTGGGCTTGAAAAAGTTGAAAAAGCTCTCTATGATTTGGATTCTTTTAATAAAGTGCTGCTCTCCGACTCCACTGTAATATCAATATTTACTAATCCTGCTTTTGATTCTGAGGAGCGTTTAAAGGCAGTATCTGTTATCTCGGAAAAACTGAAAATCACGGAAGTAGTTCAGAAATTCATCAGGAATCTGACCCAGAAAAATTATATTACCGGACTCGCTTTAATTATAGAAATCCTCAGAACTATTTACATGGATAAAACAAAAAAAGGTGTAGTAACTGTAATAACCCCCTTACCGATTGATAAAATAAAGGAAGAAAAGTTGAAAAATGCCCTGTATAAGCGTTTAAATAAAAAGGTTGAAATCGCCTGTATGACAGATGAATCTATATTGGGCGGACTAGTTATAAAGGTAGACGGCTATGTGCTAGACACCAGCATTAAGGGCCAGTTGAGGCTTTTAAAAGAAGCTCTATCGAAGGAGTAGCAAAATGCAAATTAATGTTGAAGAGATTAGTGAGTCTATAAAAAAGGGGATTTACGGATTTGAGGAAAAAATAGATGTAAGCGAAATAGGAACCGTTATTAGCGTCGGAGACGGTATTGCAAAAATATATGGTCTTACAAATGTTATGGCCGGTGAGTTGTTGAGTTTTCCAAGCGGTATTTACGGAATGACGTTAAATCTCGAGAGTGACTCCGTCGGGGCGGTTTTATTCGGTGATTCAAACCGTGTTAAAGAAACTGAGGTGGTCAAACGTACCGGACGCATTATGGACGTACCCGTCGGTGATGCTCTGCTGGGAAGGGTCGTTAATGCCATCGGAATGCCTATAGACGGTAAGGGGCCTATTAACACCACTGAAAGAAGACAGGTTGATGTTATTGCCCCAGGAATTGTCGAAAGAAAACCGGTACATGAACCCATGCAGACAGGTATCAAGGCTATAGATGCCATGATTCCAATTGGCCGCGGACAGAGAGAACTTATCATAGGAGACCGCCAGACAGGCAAGACCTCCATCGCCGTAGATGCTATTATAAACCAAAAAGACTCCGGCGTCCTTTGTATATATGTGGCGGTCGGACAGAAAAATGCAAACGTTGTCCGGGTTGCAAAAAAACTGGAAGAATACGGTGCACTTGACCATACAATTATAGTTAATGCAACAGCAAGCGAGCCCGCCCCGCTGCAATACCTTGCTCCATACACAGGCTGTGCCATGGGTGAGTATTTCAGGGATAAGGGGAAACACGCTCTTATTATATATGATGACCTTAGCAAGCAGGCTGTTGCATACAGGCAGTTATCCCTTCTGCTTAGGCGCCCTCCGGGCCGTGAAGCGTTTCCAGGTGACGTCTTCTTCTTACACTCAAGGCTGCTTGAAAGAGCTTGTAAACTTTCCGACGATCTAGGGGCTGGCTCCCTTACGGCACTGCCAATCATTGAAACACAGGCAGGAGACGTATCAGCATTTATTCCGACAAATGTTATCTCCATTACAGACGGACAGATTTACCTTGAGCCGGACCTCTTCTACGCAGGCATAAGGCCTGCTGTTAATGTCGGCCTCTCAGTCAGCCGTGTCGGAAGCGCTGCTCAAACAAAAGCTATGAAACAGGTAGCCGGTACTCTAAGACTTGACTTGGCCCAGTTCAGGGAACTTGCCGCTTTTGCACAGTTTGGCACAGACCTTGATAAGTCCACCTTAGCGCAGATAGAACGTGGCAAGAGAATGGTTGAAATACTCAAACAAAACCAATTTCTACCAATGCCGTTTGAAGAACAGGTTCTTGTACTTTTTGCCGGCACTCAGGGTTATGTTGATGATGTTGCGGTAGCTCAGATCAGGGAGTTTGAGGCTGCTCTGCTTTCATTCATAAAATCTCAAAAACCTGCTCTGTTAAAAGAAATTGCAGATAAAAAGGCTATAGATGATGAGGTTAAACGAAATCTCGGTGAAGCGCTTAAAGAATTTAAACAAAACTTTGTTATAAACAATTAACTATAAATGGGAAATTTAAGAGAAATAAGAACTCGTATAGAGTCGGTTAAGAGCACCGGCAAGATTACAAGAGCTATGCAGATGATTTCTGCATCTAAGCTGAGAAAAGCCCAAACCGCCATGCTTGCCACCAGACCCTACAACGCGGAACTGGATAACCTTATCACTCAGATTTTATCTAACGTGCAGAAAGAGGGATATCCCCTTTTAAATGCAAGGCCGCGGAAAAAAGTGGAAATAATGCTGCTTACCAGCGACAGAGGGCTCTGCGGCGCATTTAACACTAATGTTATCAGAGAAACCACACTTCTCTTAAGGGAGCTTTCAGTACAAAAAATAGATGCCACCGTCTTAGCTATGGGGAAAAAGGCAAGAGACGGTTTACGCCGGTTTGATATTAAACCCCGGCAGACATGGGTTGATTTCTACAAAAATGTTGTTTTTGGAGATGTGAAAAAAATAGCGGATGAGATAATCGAAAGATTTATTAATGAAGAAACAGATGAGTTCGTGCTTGTTTATAACGAGTTTAAATCCATGTTGTCACAGTCTGTAAAGATTGTCAGAATGCTGCCTATTCAAACTGCCGACAGTACAGCGGCAGATTCAACCACACCACAGGTTATCTCAAAGTATCTATATGAGCCCTCGGAGGCTGAGGTTTTAAAAAGCCTGCTTCCCAAGTATGTGGAAACTCAGCTTTTTAAAGCAATTTTAGAGTCCCGGGTGTCGGAGGAAGCGGCAAGAATGATGGCTATGGAAAATGCAACTAAAAACACCAAAGAGCTTCTGACAGCCCTTACTCTTCAATATAACAAGGCACGCCAGGCGTCCATCACATCCGAGCTTATGGATATTGTCGGCGGTGCGGAAGCTATAAGTAAATAATAAGTTCAGGAGGATATATAGATGAAACAGGGAAAGGTGGCGCAGGTAATTGGGGCGGTTGTTGATATAGAATTTGACGGACCTTTGCCCGAAATCCTCAACGCACTACTGGTACAAAGACCGTCGGACCCGGAAAAGAACTTAGCGGAGATAAATTTAACTCTTGAGGTGGCTTCCCACATAGGTGACAACATGGTTAGAACCATAGCTATGTCCTCTACTGACGGCCTTGTAAGAGGAATGACAGCTATTGACACCGGACAGCCGATTACAGTGCCGGTTGGAAATGAAATGTTGGGACGAATAATAAATGTGGTAGGCGACCCGATAGACAGACTCGGCCCGGTAAACACTGAAGAGCGGTGGTCAATCCACAGAGAGGCTCCGTCTTTTGTTGAGCAAGAACCTACAACACAGGTGTTTGAAACAGGGGTTAAGGTTTTTGACCTCATGATTCCATTTGTCAGGGGTGGAAAGGTTGGAATGTTCGGTGGCGCCGGCGTTGGTAAGACTGTTGTTATTATGGAGATGATACATAACATAGCTATGGTACACGGTGGTGTTTCCGTGTTTGCCGGCGTTGGGGAAAGAACCAGAGAAGGAAACGATCTCTACCGCGAGATGAAAGAATCCGGTGTCATCAATAAAGCAGCACTTGTTTACGGACAGATGAATGAGCCCCCGGGAGCAAGACTCAGAGTTGCTCTGACAGCCCTTACCACTGCGGAGTATTTCAGAGAGCAGGGGCAGGACGTTTTATTATTTATAGATAATATATTCAGATTTACACTGGCTGGTGCGGAAGTTTCCGCCCTCTTAGGCAGAATGCCCTCCGCTGTTGGATACCAGCCGAATCTTGCTACCGATATGGGTGAGTTGCAGGAGAGAATCACAACCACTAAGAAGGGCTCTATCACCTCAATGCAGGCAATATATGTCCCTGCCGATGACCTTACCGACCCTGCTGTTGCTACGGCATTTACGCACCTGGACGCTACCGTTGTTTTATCAAGAAAGATCGCCGAGCTTGGTATATATCCTGCTGTTGATCCGCTTGACTCTACATCAAGAATTTTAGACCCCCTTGTTCTGGGTGAGGAACACTACGCTACAGCAAGACGTGTTCAGATGATTCTGCAGCGATACAAGGAGCTTCAGGACATTATTGCAATCCTTGGTATGGAGGAGTTATCGGAAAATGACAAAATAACCGTTTCACGTGCAAGAAAACTTCAGAGGTTTTTAAGCCAGCCCTTCCATGTGGCTGAGACTTTTACCGGCACACCAGGGAAATATGTGAAACTCTTTGACACTATAAAAGGCTTTAACGCCATTGCCGAAGGGGAATATGATGACATGCCTGAGCAGGCTTTCTGGATGGTTGGAACAATAGAAGAGGCTGAGGAGAAAGCAAAATCTCTTGGTTGGTTAAGGGGCTGATAGTGGAAGAGGGAAAGCTCACACTAAAGATTATAACTCCTGAGGGGTTTACTATAACCGAGCAGGTTGACGAGATTGTCGCTCCCGGCACAGAGGGAGAGTTCGGGGTACTTTACGGTCATACCCACTTTATCACAACGCTGGCTACCGGTTTACTTACCTACAGAGTGGGTAAGGCAATTAAGAAAATACAAATAGCATCGGCATACGCAAAGGTGGAACCTGAAAGCGTCCTAATACTTTCCGACAGTGCCGGTTACATTGAATAAGCAAACAAGCTTTCAATGAAACAACCTGAATTGCTTGCTCCGGCAGGGAATTTAGAGAAGCTCAATGTTGCACTGCACTACGGGGCGGATGCTGTTTATTTTGGTTTATCAGAGCTCAGTCTAAGGGCAAAGTCCGGCAATTTTTCACAAGAGCAGCTTCAAAAAGCCATCGAATTAACCCACGCTGCAGGTAAAAAAGCATACGTCACCATAAACATTTTTCCGCACAACAGAGATATTGGCTTAATAACAGAACATATCAGATTTTTGGCAGCCTCAGCTCCCGATGCTGTAATAATTTCCGATCCGGGAGTGTTTGAACTGATTTCAAAACATGCACCTCAGGTACAGATACATATCAGCACTCAGGCCAATATAACCAATTACAATAGCGCTGAATTTTGGCAGCGGCTGGGAGCCTCAAGGCTTGTGCTTTCAAGGGAGTTATCTATAGAGGAAATCTCAGAGATAAGAGAGCATGTCGCCATTGAACTGGAGTGTTTTGTACATGGCTCCATATGTATATCCTACTCCGGAAGATGTTATATGAGCAGTTTTTTAGCAAATCGCTCCGCCAACAGTGGGCTTTGTACCAACTCATGCAGGTGGCGGTATGCACTTATGGAGGAAAAGCGCCCGGGCGAGTACTTTCCCGTCTATGAAGATGACAGCGGTGCTTACATGCTTAGCTCAAAGGATTTATGTATGCTTCCATATCTGGATAAACTCTGCAAGGCAGGCATTAACTGCTTTAAAATTGAGGGCAGAATTAAAGGCATAAACTATCTTGCCGCAGTAACCGGAGTTTACAGAGAGGCAATTGATACACTCTCAGCTGACTCCTACAAGGTAAAAGAGCGCTGGATGCAAACACTTGCAATGTCCTCAAACAGGGGGTTTACAACCGGCATGTTTTTAGGGCCCCAGCCCCAGAGTGATTATAACCATAACGAGACTGAAATCTACAAAGCAACCCACACTCTGGTAGGCGTAATTAAAGCACTTAACAGCAACGGTACAGGCATGGTTTCACTGAGAAACAATTTAAAAGTCGGGGATACCCTTATATGCCAAACCATAAATCATCAAAATCCCGAATTTGAGATAACACACATAAAAGACACGGATGGAAATGAAATAATCTCCGCTCATAACGAACAATCAGTCGTTATCCCACTTCCTCCCGCCGCTGCTGTAAGCGATATAATCCGCCGCAGCGTGTGAGTAATAAAGATAATGGGAGAAGGATATTTAAGGAAGGCGCTGCCTTCCCTAATACCCATCCGCAAGGGGAAATGATTTCCCCTTGACCCCTCAGAGCTGTTTTCAGGGTACAACCTCTCCGAAACGAAATCTGGTAGGACATAACTGCGAGGATGGTACTAATAAGTTTGCATATTAACAGAAAATTATAAATTTACGGGGGATGGTGTTATGTCACCATCCCTCAATCACTACAGAAGGACTTATATTACAAAAAATATCAGGTAATCGTACATTTCATAATCGACCCAGCTGGTAAGCACCGTCTTTGTTTATACACTCCTTGTCAAAACCCCCCTCAGTTCATCCAGTGAATTGGCTTTCTTGATAAGATTCTTGAGCTCTTCCAATTTATCCACAGTATTTATAACTCTAACCATATTCATCAGCTCAAGTCCGGTTAAACCAAATTTGAGCTCAAG
>JAMOBJ010000030.1 GCA_039908095.1 Nitrospirae bacterium YQR-1 | reverse complement strand
TAATGAATATGGTTAGAGCTATAAATACTATAGATACATTAGAAGAGTTTAAAAATCTTATCAGAAAAGCCGGTTCATTAGATGAATTAAAGGAATTTCTGGGGAGTGCAGTATAAAACACTCAAATTGTGCTTATACCAGCTGTTTGCTTTTGTTTATGAGTGACTGATTCCCACTTTAGGGGAGACGTCAAGGAGCTTTCGACGAAGCCAGCAAAGTTAATCGAATGACTGCAACTTGGTATCAGATTGACAATGCAGTAAAAAAACAGGTATTATACAACCTATGCACCACGCTGATTACGTACCGTTACACCTGCACACACAATACAGTTTGTTAGACGGAGCTATCCGTATAGATGAACTGGTTGAAAAGGCGGTGGAGTATAAACTGGCAGCCCTTGCCATCACTGACCACGGTAACTTGTTTGGCGCCATGGAGTTTTATAAAAAGGTCTCAGATGCCGGCATAAAGCCTATCATTGGCTCAGAGGTTTATATATCCTCCGGCAGCCGTCTTGAAAAAATCAAAGGTACATACCACCATCTTATCCTTTTAGCTAAAAACATGGACGGATATAAAAACCTTGTCTCTTTAGTAACCAAAGCCTACACGGAGGGATTTTACTACAAACCGCGTATTGACAAGGACCTGCTCACACAGTACAGCGGCGGTCTTATAGCCCTTAGCTCGTGCATGAAAGGTGAGGTGCCATGGTATTTGCAGCAGGGATTGACCGATAAGGCCAGAGAGGCCGCTCTGTACTTTAAACATATCTTCGGCCCTGACTTTTATATTGAAATTCAAAACAACGGACTCCCCGAACAAGAAGAGCTTAACAAAAAACTAATTGAACTCTCCTATGACACTCACATAAAGGTTGTTGCCACAAACGACTGCCATTACCTAACAAGGGACGACGCCAAAGCTCATGAAATTCTACTTTGCATTCAAACCGGCAAAACTGTTTATGATGAGGACCGTCTCAAGTTTAAAACAGACGGCCTTTATTTTAAATCGCCGCAGGAGATGGCTGCCGCTTTTTCATACATACCCGAGGCGGTGTCAAATACCAGAGAGATTGCCGAAAAGTGTAATCTGACCTTTAAACTCTATGATATCCGCCTCCCCAGATATAACTTTAACGGCAATCTGAGCCCTGAGGACTACCTGGAAAAGCTGGCACGCGAGGGGCTGGCAAAGAAAGTAAGCCCAACGCCTGAGAAGCCCTACGTTGACAGATTTGAATCGGAACTAAAGGTTATAAAGAAGATGGGCTTTGCCTCATACTTTTTAATAGTGTGGGATTTTATAAACTATGCACGAACCAGGGGGATACCGGTTGGTCCTGGTAGGGGCTCCGCCGCAGGCTCATTAGTTGCCTACACTTTGGATATAACCGACATAGACCCACTTAAGTACAATCTGCTCTTTGAGCGCTTTTTAAATCCTGAAAGAATAAGTATGCCCGATATTGACGTGGATTTTTGTAAGGACAGGCGCGGAGAGGTTATAAGCTACACGGCTGAGAGATACGGCAAAGACCATGTGGCACAGATAATAACATTTGGTACAATGGCCGCAAAGGCTGCGGTACGAGACGTTGGAAGGGCCCTTGCAATGCCCTACGCAGAGGTTGACAGAATTGCCAAATTGATTCCCCTTACACTTAATATAACCATTAAAGAAGCCATGCAGGCTGAGCCGGACTTGAAAAATGCCTATGAAAAATCAGAGGAAATTAAAAATCTGATTGATATTGCAATGAGGCTTGAGGGATTATGCCGTCATGCCTCCACTCATGCCGCAGGTGTTGTCATCTCCCCCACGCCGCTTACCGACTATACCCCGTTGTATAAGCCCACAAACGAGGAAAACATCATAACCCAGTTTGACATGGGCTCTATTGAAAAGATGGGGCTTCTTAAGTTTGACTTCCTAGGCCTTAAGACACTTACAGTTATAAAGCAGACTCAGGATTATCTCAGAGACAGGGCTATAGAGCTGGATTTAAAAAGTATTTCATTTGATGACGAAAAAACGTATCAGCTCCTTGGGCAGGGGACCACAACAGGTGTGTTTCAACTTGAGAGTTCAGGGATGCGTGATATTTTAATCAGAATGGCTCCTAACAGGTTTGAAGACCTGATAGCGCTGGTTGCCCTGTACAGGCCCGGCCCTATTGGCAGCGGGATGGTTGATGACTTTATAAAGCGGAAAAAGGGGCTTGTCCCGGCTCAGTACGAATTACCTGAGTTAAGGGACATTCTGGAGGAGACCTATGGAGTCATTCTGTATCAGGAGCAGGTCATGAGGATAGCCAATAAGCTTGCAAGTTTCACCATGGGACAGGCCGATATACTGAGAAAAGCCATGGGGAAAAAGATAAGCTATGAGATGGATAAGCAAAAGGATGATTTTGTTAAAGGAGCTGTTAAAAATGGGATAAAAGAAGTTACGGCAGTTAAAATATTTGATCTGATGGCAATGTTTGCAAAGTACGGATTCAATAAATCCCATTCAGCAGCGTATGCCTACATAACATACCTGACAGCTTACCTGAAGACCCACTACTCAGTGGAATTCATGGCGGCTAACCTTTCCACGGAGGATAGCTCCGATAAGATTGTGAAATTTATAAAAGAATGCCGTGAAATGTCTATAGAGATACTGCCCCCGGATATAAACGTCAGCGACAGGAAGTTTAAAATAATCGGCAGCGCCATAAGTTTTGGGCTTGAGGCGGTAAAAGGGGTTGGTTCTGCGGCAATAGAGTCAGTGCTTGAAACCAGAGACAAAGGGCTCTTTAGAAGTCTTGAGGATTTTATCGGTAGGGTGGATTCCCGCAGAGTCAATAAAAAGGTAATAGAGAGCCTTATAAAGGCCGGGGCCTTCGACTCTATGATAAAAACCCGTAAAGGAGCGTTTGAAAACTTAGATATTTTATTAAACGGCAGCGGCCATAACACACCGTCTCTTTTTGGCTCTATACCGATATTTAGTGCAGCCGGCACAGAAACCGAATGGGATGAAAATGAAAAGCTCAGCTTTGAAAAGCAGTCACTTGGATTTTATATAACCGGCCATCCGCTTAAGAATCATGAAAGGGAATTAAAGCAGTTAAACATCGTAAAGACCTCCGCTTTTGAGAATATTATGGATAAGGAGGAGGTAAAGGTAGCAGGTATCGTATCAGCGTTGGCTAAAAAACAGGTTAAGGACAATAAGGGACAGATGGCGATAGTGCAGTTGGAAGACGATGAGGGGAGTGTGGAGGTTGTAGTTTTTCCTGATATTTTTTCCCGCTGTGATACGTTTCTTAAAAAGGATGCCCTGGTTGTTATAAGAGGCAAACTGGAGGCATCGGAAAAGGGCACTAAAATATTAGCCGCAGAGGTTCAACGGCTTCAGAAAGCTATAGATGACGCTTATAAACATATAGAGATAAAACTCTTTGAAAAGCACTGCAATAAAGCAACATATGTAAAACTGAGGGAAACACTGTCGTTTGTTGCAGGGCCGCTTCCGGTCTATCTTAAGCTCTATAACGACGATATGGTAACTACCATAGCGACAGCGTTTAACGTATCGGTGGAGTCCGGTTTAATTGATAAAATAGAAGATATTTTGGAGAAGGGCACAGTAGCCCTTAACTGAAGCCGACCATGAGATCATACCTTGATTTTGAAAAACCTCTTGAGGAGTTGGAGTTAAAAGTTGCACAGATGCAGGAGTTGCAGAGTGCGGAATCATCGGACAATGGTGCGGAAATTTTACCGGTTTTAGAGAAATTAGAAAGTTTAAGAAAAGAAATCTTCATTAATCTCACTCCGTGGCAAAAATGCCAACTGGCACGCCACCCTGACAGACCATACACAATGGATTATATAAGCAAAATAACCGGCACCTTTATAGAGCTTCACGGTGACAGGAGATTTGCAGACGATCCGGCAATCGTGGGAGGGTTTGGCACAATAGAGGGCATCTCCGTGCTGATTGTGGGACACCAGAAGGGAAGAGGAACAAAGGACAGAATTGTCAGAAATTTCGGGCAGCCAAACCCTGAGGGGTATAGAAAAGCGCTTCGCCTGATGAGGCTTGCCGAGAGGTTTGATATTCCGATACTGACACTTATAGACACACCGGGGGCCTATCCGGGAATTGGTGCGGAGGAGCGGGGACAGGCCGAGGCAATAGCCGTTAATCTGATGGAAATCTCCACAATAGAGGTGCCGATAATATCCATTGTTATTGGAGAGGGTGGAAGTGGCGGGGCACTGGCCTTAAGCGTATCAGACCGTCTTGTAATGCTTGAGCACTCAATCTACTCGGTAATATCGCCGGAGGGCTGTGCCGCTATTTTGTGGGACTCAGAGGCTGGGCTTAACCAGGAGGACTTCGCTAAGGCAGCCGATGCATTGAAACTTACGGCAAAAGACCTGATAAGTTTCAACATAATAGATGCGATTTTACCGGAGCCGCCGGGCGGGGCCCACAAAGACCCGCAGAGTACTGCTATGACGATAAAAAACTACGTAATTGAGAACATAAAATATCTCAGAAAAATCCCGCCTAAACAGTTATTGAAAAACAGACACAATAAGCTCAGAAATATCGGTTCTTTTTCAGAGATAAAACCCTAACGGTTTTCGTTAATCGTATCCTTTAAGGTTTTCAAATCAGAGTCCTGTCCGTTAGAGGTTGCCTCAGCAGCCGGTGATTTGCGTTTAAGTTTGATATCAAAGCCCATCGCCATCGTAACTATTTCTTTCCCCTGCATTTTAAACGTTAAAGCAGCAGATTTTAGCTCCTGCTGATAGCTGAAACACGGCCACAGGGAAACAATTAAAAGAGCAGGCGCAACCAAATGATGATATTTATGTGAAACGGCTCCTTTAGTTAAATCAACAATTACATTTCTTATAAACGCAAAGGCATAAAGCACCGCCGCCGCCAAAAAGATACCGGATGTGGCAAGCCAAAAAATAAATGTCAGAGCGGCACGGGCCGTAAGTCCCTCATCATCGGCATCTTTTATTTTATCAACTATTATAAATTTATTCATAGGTTGTGCTTCGATGTCAGGGAACCGGGAAGCCCAGTAAATAATAGAAAGAAGCCATACAAAAAACAGCACCTCACCTATTTTAAACCTGTTATCGTAAATCCAGTCAAAAAAGGTTCTCTCCCTCATACAACCTCCCTTTTGCATTAAAATTTTTAATAATTATAGCGTTTTGCCTAAGTTCAAACGGAAACATGTTCACTTCTTTTTTGACAAACCCGTCTTGTTTTTAGCCATCTTATTTATGATAGGGGCATATTTCAAATCCTTCCAGAGTTTTCTCATAAGCCACACATAGAGAAAGTAAGACCTCTCACAGATTTCATGGTAGTCATCCGGTGGTATCACAGCACTTGCAAGCACCGAGATTCTCTTAAGTATCTTGTATAATATGGGCGGGTTTGCGTGGGCAAAGTCTTTATATAACAGAGCTTCCCTCAGAGCCTTCAGTTTTTCACCTCTGCTGTTATAATAAAATATTTTCTTTCTGTTAATAGCCATCTGCATTTTATTTTCAACCAGTCTGTTTTTTAAACCTGCAGCATCCATCCACTTTTGCAGGTCGTGTAAGTTGAGAGATTCTTTCTCAATGATCTTTTCTATAGTAAAGGTATCATGGTTTGACCAGCAATTTTTACCATGAATTCTGTAGCCGCCCAATGGCTCCGGTATGTAGATGATCTTTCCGGCAACTAAAGGCATTACTGTATGCAGGTAGGAATCGGCACAAACTCTGTAGTAATCCGGAACAGGCAGCACTTTTTTAAGGCAATCCATCCTGAAAGTATTTCCCGATGTTGGAACAACAGGAATAAGAATACCACCGATATAATCATCAGAGTTGTATTGCCTGAAAGCAACCTCACCCTCATCCTGATTCCACCAATATGCATCTCCTCCATTTTCCTCTGATATACTAAGGTTGTGGTTTACGATATCCACAGAGCCGGAGCTTTTTTCAAAATGGCAAGCTACAATTTTTAGTTTATCCTTATACCAGAAATCATCTGCATCCAGGAGAGAAACAAATTTTCCCCTTGCACGTAAAAACCCCGCGTTAAAAGCCGATGCTTGCCCGCCATTTTCCTTATATATATAGGTTATAGCATCTTTGTACTTCTTTACCAGTTCAGAGGTGTTATCAGTGGAGCCGTCGTCAACAACTATAATTTCCACCTCACTTAGGGGAAATGTCTGGTTTAAAACCGACTCTATCGCTTCTTTTAAATAATTACCGTAATTGTATGTATCTATAACGACTGAAAAAAACGGAATTGCCATTGTCAGGCCATCTCCTCTTTGCTCATGAGTGCGGGATTGATATTTTCAAAATGGCTCCGCAGCTTCTGTTGTCAGCCGATATGGTACCACCCATGTTATTTTCTATTATAATCTTTGCTATGTAAAGACCGATTCCTGTGCCGTTTGACTGGCCCTTTGTTGTGAAATAAGCGTCAAATACTTTGGGGAGGATGTCAGGTGCAATTCCACCTCCGGTATCCATTATGTCTGTTACAACGTTTGCACCTTCTTTTTTAATTACTATTGAAATTGCACGATTTTCAGAGTGCCCGCTGTGCTTCCTTGCCACTATAGCATCCCGAGCATTGGATATTATATTTAAAATCACATGCATAAACTCATTACGATACCCTCTGACGGTTAGATCGCTGTACTTAACTCTTTCTACATTTATATCAATTGAGCTGTTCTTTATCTGAGATGATAATATTCGTATAACCTCGTTAACAGCATCAACCACATTAAACTCGGTTACTTCTTTTGATGGTTTGAAAAACTTCCTGAAATCATCTATCGTTTTTGACATAAACTCTATCTGCCTTGCTGAGTCCTCATAAGTCTTGTCTATGAAGTCCTGATTAAGCTCTCCATGTTCAAAGGTTTCTTTCAAATCCTGCATCATCAGGGCAAAGGAATTCAGAGGCTGCTTCCACTGATGTGCTATTACCCCAATCATTTCCCCCATCGTAGCCATTTTTGAACGATGAATCAACAATTGCTCTTGCTCCAGCCGCTTCCTTGTCTCCTCCCCCACCCGCTGCTCTAAAAGCGTATTCATTCTGGTTAATTCGTATTCCTTTTCGATTAATTGCTTATTCTGGTCTATAACCTTTTCATAAGTCGTTACGAGGAGATTTAAAATCTGGCGGCGTTCCGGGTTTAAAATATAATTCTTCCCCCCAAGTGTTAACTCTATCCCTGATGCCGGGCCGACCGGGCCCTGTTCTGTTTTATACAACCTAATCAATTGCTCTATTCTGTGTATTAATGAATCCTCGGTGTAGGGTTTTATTATGAAGTTATCCGCTCCGCTCTCAAGACCCTTTATTATGTCCTCCACAGCCGACAGCTGGGTAAGCAGTATCACCGGTATGCCCTTTAAGGTGTTATCGTGCTTAACCTTTCTGCACATTTCATATCCATCCATAACCGGCATCTGTACATCGCTTATTATTATGGCAGGCAGGCTTTCTTTCAGAAACTCCAGCCCCTCCATCCCGTTTCTGGCTATCCTCACCTGATATCTATATCTTACTAACAAGTTTTTGAGAAACACCGCCTGACTAAGGCTGTCCTCAACTAGTAATATCTCTGCGCCGCTTTTTTGATCATTTTCCGACATAATATAAAAGCCCCTTTATGTGATTAATGTATTTTACCATATATTGTTATCGGCTGTGTTGTTTTAGAGGGTTATGACGTTCTATCATCTCAACAAGTTCCGCCGCCCGTATCGGTTTTGTGATATAGTCATCCATTCCCGCATCCAGGCACCGCTGTCTGTCTTCCTTCATAGCGTGTGCCGTCATTGCTATCACAGGAATATGACGGGTTGACTCTGTTGCCTTGATTATCCTTGTTGCTTCAAAACCATCCATAACCGGCATCTGCACGTCCATTAAAACTATATCAAACAGTCCCTCACTTAAAAGTGCTACAGCCTTTTGCCCGTCCTCAGCCTCAGTTATGCTATAGCCGTGCTTTTTCATTATCCCTTTAGCAACCACACGGTTTGTAAGGTTATCATCCACAAGAAGAATGCGGAGTGCCGAGATATCAGTCGCTGCCGGCTGCAGCTTAAGCTGCTCAGTGACGGCTTCTATTTTAGGCAACGGCTTTTTTAGCAGCTCCTCCATGGTTTTTATAAGTTCCCTGTGTTTTATCGGTTTAATCAGATACGATGAGACTCCGATTTCTTTACACCTTTCAACGTCTCCGCTTCTTTGGTTGGAGTTGAGCATCATAACAACCGAGGATGGAATGGCCGGATCATTTATTATCCGCTCCGCCATTTTAAAGCCGCCAATCCCTGCAAGACGCACATCAATAAAGACTATATCGTAGGGAGTTACCGCCGCTTTGGCATCTTCCAGCTTTTTAAATGTATCATCCGCTCCTTTTGCTTCAATAACCTCGTTGTCGGAGCACTCCAGAATGTCTCTGATTATGGAACAACTGCTGGTGAAATCACAGGAAATCAACACCCTTGCATGGTCAAAGCACAACGGCTCTGCACATTCACTAACAGCGCTTAGAAAGAACTTTGATGTAAAATGGAACGTACTGCCCTTGCCTTCAGCGCTCTGAAGCCATATCTCTCCACCCATCAGAGTTACCAGCTGCTTTGATATGGCAAGCCCCAGTCCTGTACCTCCATATTTTCTTGTCATTGAGCCGTCCGCCTGAGAAAAGTTCTCAAATATATATTTAAACTTAGCGGCAGGTATTCCTATGCCGGTATCAGCAACGGTAAAGTGGAGCATTACCGACTGTCCGCTGTCATAGCCGGGCTCTGTATCCACCCCTATTGATATTTCCCCTTTCTCTGTAAATTTCAGCGCATTACCTATTAAGTTGATGATTATCTGCCCAAGACGGGCCGGGTCACCTATCAGTTTAAGAGCTACCCCCTGTCTTATATAGTATGAAAGCTCGAGCCCTTTTTTATGAGCCTGTATGGAAAGAGGGTCACATATGTTTTCTATTAAGTCACGGAGGTCAAAGGTTATTTCCTCCAGCTCAAGTTTGCCGGATTCTATTTTTGAAAAATCCAGAATGCTGTTTATAATGGTCAAAAGAGAATTGGCTGAATTAAGCACTATCTCTATGTATTCCTTCTGTTCAGGTTGTAACGGGGTATCGAGAACAAGCCCCGACATACCAATAATGGCATTCATCGGGGTGCGGATTTCATGGCTCATGTTAGCCAGAAATTCGCTTTTGGCACGGTTTGCCACCTCAGAGGCCTCTTTAGCTTTTCTTAACGCCTCCTCCACCTCCTTGCGTTGTGTAATGTCCTCATTTACAGACAGATAATGTGTAATAGTTCCATCGGCGTCCTTTATTGGAGATACTGTGATACTGTTCCAGTAGTAGTTGCCATTTTTTCTTTTGTTAAGAAGTTCTCCCTGCCACGTTTCACCGGCTCTGATAGTTTCCCAAAGATTAGCATAGACCTCAGGGGAAGTCTTACCGGATTGCAAAAAGCGGGGGTTTTTCCCTGTCACTTCCTGCCGGCTATACCCTGTCACCTCACAAAACTTAGGATTAATAAAATCTATTTTGCCGTCAATATCCGTTATAATTACAGCCACCGGGCTTTGTATTATGGCGCTTGAGAGCTTAATCAGCTGTGCCTCGGCACGCTTGCACTCTGTTACGTCATT
This sequence comes from Nitrospirae bacterium YQR-1, assembly GCA_039908095.1. Lineage (NCBI taxonomy): Bacteria > Pseudomonadati > Nitrospirota > Nitrospirae bacterium YQR-1. The sequence continues at coordinate 33,550 of JAMOBJ010000030.1, read as the reverse complement.
TATAAATCCCTCATAGTACTGCGGCTGCCCCGCCTCGTTTTTCACCACCCTGATGTTCTGTTCAATAATCAGCTCGCTGCCGTCTTTCTTCTTTAAATGGCTCACAAAGTCTTTAATAGAAGCATTGTTTTTCAGGGCTTCCATAAATTTTTCATAGTCTTTGCGCTTAAAATACTGGCAGGACAGGTCCTGACAAAAGGTCAAAAGCTCGTCCTTACTTGAATAACCCAGCATCGTGGTAAAGGCCGGGTTTATCGAAAGGAATTTGCCCTCGGGGCTAAATCTGTAAAATCCGCTGAATGTATTTTCAAAGAGCACTTTGTAAGACTCCTCAGAGGCTTGCAGCTCCTTAGTCCGCTCTCTTACCTTATTTTCAAGCTCCTCGTTGAGGGTTTTTAACTCAAACTGTGCTTTGATTAATTCCGTGTTTTTCTGGACGGCATTTTCATAGGTTGAAAGGAGAAGGTTTAACGTTTGTCTCGGATTGGATTTTATAGTATATTGTTCACCCAGAAAGTTAATTTTCAGCCCCTCCTCGGGATTGTCATCCCGCCCTTTGTTTACATCTGAAAGAAGTGACTCTATACACAGCAGCAGATATTTTTCATCATACGGCTTAGTTATATAGTAGTCGGCCTCGGATTGGAGCCCTCGTATGATTTCCCTTACATCGGAAAGGGCTGTCAACAAAATCACAGGAATGGCTGCCAGCCCTTCTGTGTTTTTTATTTTTTGGCACATTTCATAGCCATCCATCCCCGGCATTGAAATGTCGCTTATGATTAACGACGGCCTGTGTTTTTCCGCCTTGGCAAACCCATCTATACCATCCACCGCTGAGACTACGTCATAACCGAAACGCAGCAAAACACGCTTCAGAAGCTCCCGCTGAATGGCACTGTCCTCTACGACAAGTAATCTGGTCTTATCCATAATTGCCTCAGGCTTTATTTATAACCACAGATTTCTCTTTGGCCGCAAAGTCAACTAAAACCCTTGCGATGCTGCCGACATCAAGTACATATTTGGCAGCGCCTAATCTGATGGCCTGCTCAGGCATCCCAAAGACAATACTGCTCTCTTTGTCCTGAGCTATTGTAACGCCCCCCGCCCTGCTTACTGTCAGCAGCCCGTCGGCTCCGTCCCTTCCCATACCGGTTAATAGCACTCCTAAGGCTGACGCTCTGAAGCGCTCCGCTAAAGAGGCCATTGTCACCGTGACAGAGGGCCTGTGCCCATCTACCGGAGGTGCACCGGTAAGGAGAAACCCGCCCTCATTGTTGAAGGTTAGATGTTTGTGATCAGGAGCAAAATATACGGTTGAGGGCTGCGGACTTTCATTGTTGTGTGCAATAGCCACTTTCATTTTGCAAGCCTTATCCAGCCACTCAACAAGACTTTCTAAAAAACCGTCACTTATGTGCTGCACGCAAACTATGGGAACAGGGAAATCATGAGGCAGCCCTTTAAGTATGGTTTCAAGGGCCTGTGGGCCTCCGGTTGAGGCCCCTATTACAATCATTCTCAGGTCCTTGTTTAAGGAAACACTTACAGCGTTATCCAATTGAGCAGGGGTGGGAGATGTGGCTGCCTGTCCCCTTCTCTTTAGTTTACTAAAGGGAATGACCCCTGAAAGAACCTTTATCTTGCTTATAAGTTCGGCGGCAAACTCGCCTGTGGTATCAACCAAAGCTCCCTGTGGTTTGGGAAACACGTCTATGGCGCCGGCCTGCAAAAGCTGAAATACGTTTTGGGTATGGTCTTCACTGACTGATACGCTCACCACAAGGGTGGGAAGCGGATGCCTTGCCATTATTTCCTTTGTAAACTCCAGACCATCCATGACAGGCATATGAAGGTCTGTGCATACTACGTCGGGGTTAAGTCTGGGAATCATCTCAAGCCCCTCTTTTCCATGCCGTGCCACTCCCACCACCTCGATTTCATCAGAGCTTGCAAACATACGCTTCAGAGCCAACACCGCCACAGGGGAGTCTTCCACTATGAGTACTTTTATGCGTTTTATCAAATTTTTCATACTATAAGCCTTTTTAATGTCTCCAGAAACACCTGTTTGTCAAATGCCGGTTTGGTTATGTAGGCATTTGCTCCCACCTCTATACCGCGCTTCATGTCTTCCTCGGAGGAGAGCGTTGTTACTAAAATCACTGGTAACTCCTTATACTTAGCATCCATTCTTATGTTTTCAGTTAAAGTTAGTCCATCCATATTTGGCATTTGAACGTCTGACACCACTGCGTCAAATTCTGAGGTTTTCAGCTTATTCAAGCAATCAAGACCATCCACACATGCTGTAACCGCATAGCCGGCTCCCTCAAGTATGCGTTTCATCTGAGTTCGGGTCGTTATGGAATCCTCCGCCATTAACACACTATGCTGCCGTGCCGCCGTCTCCGCCTGTTGAAGCGATGTGGAGGTAAAGCCCTTACTCTTTATCGTTTTCAGTATATCATGCGGATTCAGCACCATGCAAACCTCACCGCTGCCCAATATCGTTGAGCCTAAGACATTACGCACCCGCTTTAATATCCCGCCATAGGATTTTACCACTATTTCCTGTTCATCTACAAGCACATCCACCAAAACACCGAAAAACTGCTCATCCGCCTTAAACATTATGCAGGGAAGTCTCTGAGCCAATGAATCAGCTCTGAGGGTTTTACCTGAATCTCCCTGCTCTGAGACCTCAAGGATATCGGTTATATATAGGACGGAGACGGGATTACCGGCAAATGTAATTGTCTTGTGGCCTTCCAGGTTATATATATCCGACAGTGTCAGCATAAAGGTGGTCATAACGAGTTCTATGGGCAGGGCGTAAGTTCTGTTGCGGGCTCTCACCAGAAACACCCTGGTGGTTGAAATGTTCACGGGGATGCGCATTGTCATCTTACATCCCTCGTTAGGAACAGATTCCACCTCAATACCGCCCTTTAGGCGTTCAAGGGCAGTCTTGACAACATCCATTCCTATGCCGCGGCCTGAAATATCAGTCACGATACGGTTTGTAGAAAAGCCCGGCAAGAAAATTAACTTGTGTATTTCAGGGGTGGACATTTTATCCAGCACCTCACGTCCAATGAGTTTATTCTTAATGGCTGTCTCTTTTATCCTTTCCGTATTAAGCCCCTGACCGTCATCAAATACCTCGATAACTATATTTGTACTCTCTTTATAAGCCTTTAAGAGGATCAAACCGCACTTGTTTTTCCCAAGCGCTGTGCGCACCTCCGGAGTCTCTATTGCGTGGTCTGTCGAATTCCTTAACATGTGCATGAGGGGGTCTTTTATCTCCTCGATTATTCGTTTTTCCGCTCTTGTCTCTCCGCCTTCTATCACAAAGTTAATCTCTTTTGCCTTTTCATTTGCCAAATCCCTCATCATACGTTTAAAGGGGTTAAACACCGTGGAGAGCGGAATAAGCATGAGCTCGTGGGCTCCGTGGTCCAGCTGCTGTGCTACAAAGGAAATCCTTGAGCCGTCTTCCTGCAGTGAATTTTTAAGATTACTCAAAAACTTATGAAACACCTCCAGGTTATTTGCAAACTGAGCTTTATGTGCGGGGTTTGAACCGTTACCTGCCCTTAACTCCCGCAATATCACACTGTCCCACATTGCCACTGTCTCTGCAATGTCGCTAATGCGCTGGTTTATCCTGTTTTTGATTACGACAAGCTCCCCGACGTGTACAATGAGAGAGTCAAGTTTAGAAGCATCCACTCTTATAGTATCTATGGTGCGTTTTCCCTCATCAAGCCAAAGAACAGTGCCCTCGGCTTGTTGAGCCTCCACATCCATCTTTGTCTGTTCACTGTCGCCCTCCGAGGGCGGCGTTTTATCATCCGCTGTGACGTTAGGCTCTTTCACATAAGCAGGTGCAACGGGTTTTGAGGGCTCTTTAACTTGTGATGAAATCTCCTTATGCTCCGTATCGGTGGAACCGGAGGCAGGCTGCGATACTGCGGCTATAGCCACAGCCGCCGCTGTTTCATTTGCTTGTATTTCAGGCTCCCGGCTCTGCACTACCGGCGCCCCGGCAGCAGGTTTTATCTCAGAAGTGCCTCCGATCTTTTCACCTTTCAGCTCCTCGATTATTTGCAATATATTTATATTGGTGGTCTCTCCGGTTAAAGCCTCATGCAGCAGCGCTTTTATAATATCAAGACATTTATATATGCTGTTTACAGATGAGGTGGATAGCTTAGTGGCTCCGCGTTTGGCTTTGGATAACATATCCTCCAGCGTATGGCTGACAAGTTCTATTTTATCAACACCCATTAACCGTGCAGAACCCTTCAGAGAGTGTGACTCCCGAAACAGCTCTTCCAGCAACCCCGGCTTATCCGGCGTTTGCTCAAGCTGCAAGAGCCCTTCCTCGAGTTTCTGTAGATGCTCCTCTGTTTCAGCTTTAAATATTTCTCTTAATTCCTGATCTTCTATCATGATTGCCCTTTTAACCTGTCAAGCCGCTGCCCATCCTTATACCATCTCCTTAAGTTCCTTAGCCACATCGTTTAAGCTCCTGATGCCCTGCTTTGTCTGTGTGATGCCTGCGGAGGTTTCCTTCACACCCCTGTTTATTGAACCCATCGCATCCACCACTTGTGTAATAGCTGCTGATTGCTGCTGAATGTTAAGGAATATTTGTTGAATGTTCTCGGCGGAGCTTCTTATAACGGTAGTGAGCTTGTTAAACGTTTCGGCTGTGTTTTCAGCCAGTTCCATTTCCTTATCCACGGTCTTTGTGCTTTCCTCAGTGACCATAACAGTGGAATTTGTGGCTTTTTGAATCTCTGCAACCACATCGCTGATTTCTTCAGCCGATTTTTTGCTCTGCTCCGCTAGTTTTCGGATCTCCATAGCCACAACAGAAAACCCCTTACCGTGTTCACCAGCCCTTACAGCCTCAACGGCGGCATTCATAGCCAGCATTTTGGTTTCGTTGGCAAAGTCTGAAACCACAGATGCAATACTTTCTATGCGGGTGGTTTTTTCACTTAACTGTAAAATTCTTGTGGCGGTAGCTTCTACCCTCTCCTTTAGTACAGTCATGCCGTGAAGCATTTCATTTATGTTAACAACACCTTCATTTACCATAATTAACACCTGCCCTGCCCCGTCTGAGGCGGTTCTTGCCTGCTCGGAGGACTGTTTAAAGGAGGCGGAGAGCTCATCCATAGTTGTGGTTGTTTCATTAACCGCCGAGGCTTGCTGGGCCGCCGTCCTTTCGTGCTGTTCAACCGTGCTTGAGATTTCGGTTGTAGAGGATGAAATAGTGTTTATCCCCCTGTTTAGCGGAATACTTAAGGAGCGGCTTACAAAATAGCTTATAGCAATAACACAGGCAGCGGTAATTATACCCAAAATCCACATGATGTTAAACAGTTCATGCGATGTTTTCAATGCCTGTGCTTCCGACTCTTCCACAATGATAACCCATTTCAGACCAGGAATGTTAATCGGAGCATGTGCTATGAGGGATGGAACATTAAGATAGTTGAGCGCTCCTATATGGCTGTCTGAAATACCGGCAAGGGATTCTTTTACATCTGCTGTGTTTACTTTAAGAATTTCTACTGAAGTATTATGTCTTTTGATTTCATCTGTAATCTTTTTATCTACACCAAGTTTCTGAAGTGATCTGATAAAACTATCCTGAGATTCTATTAAAGGCCTCGAGTTTGTTTTCATATGAAAGTCATCACCCACTATGTAGCACTCTCCGGTAAGACCAAGTCCAACGCTTTTCCAGTCCTTGCTGCTTGTCATTATATCGCTTACTTTGTCTATAGGCAGTTGAAAGACAAGGACGCCTATTTTTTTATCGCCGTCAAATATGGGGGCGGCAATGAAACCGGCAGGGGCGTTGTTTGAAGGCGCATAGGGGTCATAATCTATCAGTTTAGCAAAACCCTTTTCTTTAGATTCAACAGCGGCAGCAAAGGCCCTTCCCAGGCCTGAATCACTGTAAGGACCGCTTATCAGATTAGTTCCAAAATCAAGTTCCTTATCCACTGTATAGACTATATTGCCTGTTTCGGCATCTATCAAAAACATGTCATAATAGCCGAACTTCCTTGTATAGTTACGCAGTATCTTATGGTATTTTTTATGTACAGAGTTATAGGTGTTGTCGCCGGCGGCGTAATCCAATTTCCCTTTACTTCCTACAGGGTAAGGATTCCCTGATATGTAGTCATGCTGGAGAATTCTGACAGTCTTTTTTTGCGGCCACCATGAAGCTATGATATTATCCGGGACATCCGGGGTGCTGTCTTTCTGTGTCTGATACCTCACCATAAGTTGGTCCTCGTTGTGCTTGAGGTTGGAATCGTATCTTGCGGCGGATTCTTTCTCGACCTGAGAAAACGCACTTGAAAACTCCTTCATAGCCTCCACAGTCATTTTGCTTTCACTAAAGGTAGAGGCTTGTGACTCAATTGTTTTAAAATATTGTTCTACCTGAGCCTTCTTTAGTTCCCTCATTCCTACGAGCTTATCAAGAGTTTTTTGTATAAACCTGTCCCTTGTTTTTGTGTATGCATAAATCCCAACGGTGGTAAATGGTATCATTCCAATTAATATAAACAGGGCAAACAGTTTCATCTTTAACGACATTTTCACTTTCATTAAAATTCCTCCTAATATTGGTTACAAGCTATCATTCACTACTAAACCACCCCTGTACAAAACACTTTGCAGGTTTAAAACTACAATAGCTCTGTCTTCAAAGATGGCGGTGCACTTAAAGAAGTTTTCATTAGCGTCTCTAACGGCTATCGGGAGCTCTTTTTGTTCCGATGCCGGAAGGTATAAAACGTCACGAAGAGTTTCTATACAAATACCTACTGTAAAATTATCTATGACAACCACAACGGCAGAGTCCATAGCCTTTCCACTGCCGCTACGGGACAGCCCGATGGTGCTGCGGATATCTATCAGGGTTACAATCTCACCCCTGAGGTTAATGTTTCCAATTATGTGAGAAGGACAGCAGGGCACCTGCCGGTACTCCTGCACGGATATAAACTCACGGATGCTCTCCAGCTCGATGCCAAAGAGTTCATTCTCAAGCTCAACTACTGCTACCGGCATAAGTGCACTGCCGTCATACCGCAGCACATCCCTGAGGGCCAGTGCCACCGCCCTCTTATGAAACACAGCGGCTGTCTCCGTGTTTTCCTCCGAGGATGAGGCCTTATCGGATAGCAGCTCATCAGCCGTGGATTCCAGCCCCTCATATTGGGTGATTAATGCCATGATACGGGAGTCAAAAAGTTTGTGGTGGCTTAAAATCATCAGTATATCTTCATTGATTTTTGCCACCTGCTCTATAAAACCGCTCCGGTGCATTGTATCATCACTATAGAGCGGCGCCTTTTCTATCGAATCTGAGGGTATATCATAAATATCTTCTATTTCATTTACAATGACGCCTATGAGTCTTTTATTGTGGCTAAAGATAATAACCTTATCGGTTAATGAGTAATGCAGCCCTTTACGTCCAAAGCGTTTATCAATGTCTATAAGGGGTATAACTCCTCCGCGGACATTGACAAGTCCTGCCACATAATCCGGTGCCTCGTCTATAAGTTTGAATTCAGGCAAATGGATTATTTCACGCACATGCAAGGAGTCAACGGCATAGACAAACCTGCCGCAACGAAATGCAATATAGGGTATTATCATAATCGCATCCGTCACTTATACCTTACCTCTGACTTCGGTTAAACCTTGCTTTTTTAACTGCCGGAGCAGCTCTCCGGCACTCAGGCTGCCGTAAAAGTCTATTTTCTTATCAGACGGTAATTTTTCAAGAATATTAAGCGCAGTCTCCTTTAGTTTTTCAGCCCTTAATACATCTCCGCTGTTTTCGTATAAAATACTTAACTCCATATAAGCCGCTACACAATTGGCATCGAGGTAGATAACTCTCTTAAGCATATCCTTTCCCTCCTCCTCATTGCCATACTCCTGTGCAATATGAGACAGGAGGTAATAGGGGCGTATATCCAGAGAGTTTATAGCAATGGCCTCTTTGCAAGCAACAGCTGCGTTGGCAAGGTCGCCGGTGTTGGCATACGCCTCCGCCAACAAAACGTATGCGTCTGAGCTGTTAGGATTATCTGTCAGGTGATATTTCATCTTTTCTATTACCTTGGGGTACTGACCAGCCTCTAATAAGGCATTAGCCTCATCCATAAACCCGGATGCTTTCCTGATGTCAGGTTTTTTCTTTATTGGCTCCACAGCGGTGCTCTTTTGGTGTGCAGCCTGAGTGTGAATTTTTTTACCTTGTGTGGATTTTTCGATTTTTTTAACCGGTATATGCACAACCGGTATATGCGCAAGAGGCACAAAATTAATTGGCAGTTCCGCCGGATTCTTGTGGTCTTTTTCACCACGCTTAAAAATAGTGGAGTCCGGGTAAGTCACAGGTACAAGACCCCGCAGCGGCACAGCTTGCAACTCCGCATGTCCGGTTAAGAGATAGCCGCCATGCCTGAGGCTTTGTGTTAACTTACGCAGCGCTATTGATATGTTTTCAGGCTGAAAATAAATAAACACGTTCCGGCAAATTATTAAATCCAGCTCACATATACCTGCGATAACATCGGGATATGTGTCTTTAATGAGATTGCCCTGCCTGAAATTAACCATACGGCGGATATGTGGGTCTATTTCGTAATGTCCTTTTCGTTTTATAAAATATGCCGATATAACGTCTTTGGGTACCATCCTGAAAGACCACTCACTGAAGTGGCCCTTGATGGCCTTTTCTATGGCGCTTTCGTTAATGTCTGTGCCGATAATCGAGATGTCCCACAGGTGGATATCAGGGAGTAATTCATTAACCACTATGGCAAGTGAGTATGGTTCCTCACCTGTTGAACATCCTGCACTCCAAAGGCGAAGTGTACGCCTATCCCTGTTGTGTTCAATAAGCTCCTTGAGAATTATGTTTCTAAGGAGTGAAAACTGTCCCTTGTCACGGAAGAAAAAACTCTCTCCGGTTGTTATAGTCTGATAAAGCACCTTCCACTCATGCTTGCTCTCCGGAGTGTCCGCCGTTAGAAACGTACAATAAGCGTCCACAGAATCTACAGACACATGGCGCAGTCTTGACGATATTGTGGTGTTTAAGTCCTTTTCATCAACATGCAAGCCTGTATGGGCGGAGATGAAGCTCTGAATGGTGGTTAGCGACGGACTATTGCTCATCCGAATTGTTTTTAAGAAATCTTAACGCCATATCCAGAGTTTAACGGACCCTCCTTATCAGGTATTTTACATAATAAGCACTTTTTAAAGCGCTACGATATAATACATTAAAGGTGAAAAAATTATAAAGAAGAGAAATGAAAAGGGGCCTGTGGAAGGCCCCTTTTTGTGATAAAGAGTTTTTTTTCTTATTTAAATGGATTTGGAATATTGATGTTTACAGATGGTGCAACCGTGGTGGTGGTAGGTGGTGGCGGTACAACAACCGGCGCAGCACGTCCGGCAGGCCTGATTCTTTCCGGCCCAACCCACTCATCCCATGAGCTGTCGTATCCATCATAGTGAATATATGTTTGGTTTCCGCTTGCCCTTAGAACATGAGCTGGATACCATGAGCCTTTCCATTTAACGTCAACCGGGTCGCCGGCTGAATAAAGCCCCGACGACGGCCCTGAGGACGACGGCCCGTCTGTGCTTCTTATCCTGTCCAAACCAACCCATTCATCCCATGACTTGCTATAGCCGTCATAGTGAATGTACGTCAGATCACCTTTTGTCTTAAGCACTGTTGCAGGATACCACGAGCCTTTCCACGATACCTCCACCTTATCACCCCTTGTAAAGGCAAACGACAGAGCTGTAAAACTCAGAGTCAATGCCAGAGCCAGCAACAAGGTTAATACTTTCGAAAAACCATAATTTCTCATCTTACCCATTAATCCCTCCTTAAACTATTTTTCGAGGGGTTTTAGCAACCCCAGGCAGCTACAGACTAATACCGAGTTACATTCAATCGCCTAACTTTGTTGGCTTCGTCAAAAGCTCCGGGGCGTCTCCCCTAAAGGGGAATCCCCTATGAGGGGAGGTGTCGCTTTCTCCCAGCCGCCTGCGTTTACTTCTGACTGCAACTCGGTATAATATACTTGTTTGAACACTCTTAACGCTTACAGCTATTAAGTGCTCACAAATGCAAACATCAACCTTGCTTACTTTACAATATATTCAAATGGTTTTGCAAGTACCGGGTAAACAGGCGGTATCTACTGCTATGCAACTCATCGTAAGTGTCTGTTTTTGAAGGATAATCTATATCACGGCAAGCATGGTAATATGCCCTTCTTTTCTCCCCTTGCGGGAGGGGGAATATCCCCGAACTTTTATCGATAGTTTCTTCCTGAAAGAATGCAAGGTGATATGAAGATTGTAATCCTTTTTTCAGAAACAATTGCCGGCGATATATAGAATTTTTTTATTTTTCTCTTGACAATTTTTTTTATTTGTTTTAGCGTATATATGTATAAGAATTAATGAAGATGATAGGTGATTATCTTAAGAAAATGCGGGATGAAAGCGGTATTTCTTTGGAGGAAATATCGGTAAGGACTAATATTAAGATAAGTTACCTGATGGCGCTTGAGCATGAGGATTATAGTTCCCTTCCCTCAGAGCTATATATTAAGGGTTTTATAAGCTCATATGTTAAATCACTTGAATTAGACCCTGCAGAAGCTGTTAAGATTTATAGCAATAACGGCGGAAACGGAAAGCACAGTCAAAAGGAGCATATACCTGCGTGTGTAAAACCGCTGAGGTTTCAGCTGGATGATGTTAAGAGCAAGTCCGGAGGAAGCAAAAAATATATTTATATAGCCATTACAATACTAATTGTTATATCTATAATTTTAGTGCCGATAATACTCAACGGCAAATTAATCAAGTAAATGTAAGCGTCAAGTTACCCCCACCCGTGATTTAAAAATAACCTCCATAAAGCACCTCCTAAAACTATCGGCAGACATGCTGCCACGCTATTTTATTTACAAACAAAGCCTTCCGTTGGAACAATAAGCAAGGGTAGTTAAACGCAGGGATACGTCTTTAAATTTGAATGGTAAGATTATTACTATTAAAGGAGAGTTAAGAGAGAGAAGCAAAAACCACACCAATTTGATTACGCATCAGATATTTCATAACCAAGCTCCTCCATCCCTGAAAAAATTAATTGAATACTTACGCCTACACTATACAAATTAAAAACGGAAGTGTCAAGCAAAAAATTTTGTTAAAAGTGTAAAAAAAATTTTGCTAATGCGTTTGCCCTGCAAGATTTCTTAATTTGGGGAAAGCACAGTTTGTTTTTATGCTATAATAGTAGTGAATTGACATAAAATGAGAAATATATTAACACATAAAATTCTAAAAACCGGGATGCACGGATGATTTGTTTAGTCGAGGCATTACGTTACAGATGTTTAAAGTATATCAAAAAAGATATTGGCAACTTCCATATTTTGGTTGGTCCCAACGCTAGTGGAAAATCTACCTTACTTGACGTCATTTCTTTTCTTGGCGATGTTGTCAAAAACGGGCCTGAATCTGCCGTAAGAAAAAGAACTCCAAATTATAATGATCTTTTTTGGCTTAGAGAAGGTGATTCTTTTGAACTTGCCGTCGAAATGAAAATTCCCGATAAGTATGAAAACGAAGGTAAATGCAGGTACGAAATAACAATAGGAAAGATTGAAGAGACCGGTGAATTAGGTATTTTAAGCGAAACTTTGTGGTTTATACCAAAATACTCAGAATGTTTAAACAAGAATTCAGAACGCTATGATACTTCCTCAATACATCCAAAACAGACAATAGTTAACAGACCGGAATTATCATGGATAAAAATGATAAACAAAATTAAAAATGGTAAGGATGAATTCTACCCTGAGAAAAAAGTTACTTTTACTGTAGGCAAATTGTTTGAAGGTTTTATAAGTGGTGGGAGTGCAACTATTTCGTATTCATTTAAACTGGGGCCTCAAAAATCCGCTTTGGGTAATTTACCTGAGGATGAAACTAAATTTCCAGTGGCTATCTGGTTTAAGAAAATGCTGATGGACGGCATCCAAACCCTGATACTTAACAGTGAGAAAATGAGAAACTCGAGCCCGCCGGGAATGCCAAGGCAGTTTAGCACGGAAGGCTCAAATTTGCCATGGGTCATAGAACGTCTCAAAACGGAATATCCCCAAAGATTTTATAACTGGATAGAACACGTCAAAACTGCGCTCCCTGAACTTAAAACTGTAAAAACTCTAATCAGAGAAGATCTTCAGCACCGTTATCTTGTCGTTGTATATAAAGATAATCTGGAGGTACCGTCATGGATGGTTTCCGACGGTACTCTCAGACTGCTTGCATTAACAATTTTAGCGTATTTACCGGATATTGAGGGAACACTCTTGATTGAGGAGCCGGAAAACGGAATTCATCCAGGGGCGATAGAAACAATATTTCAATCCCTGTCCTCAGTCTATAATGCTCAGGTGCTTGTAGCCACACACTCACCTGAAATTGTTAATGTGGCAGGGATAAAAGACATCCTGTGTTTTGTCAAAACAGAGGATGGTGTAGTGGACATCGTATCAGGTAAAAACCACCCTAATCTTACACAATGGAAAGGAGAGACGCCTCTTTCCATACTTTTTGCCTCCGGCGTGTTGGGATAATGAAAGACCTTTTTATTCTTGTGGCTGACAAAAATATGGAATACACATTTAACGGAATATTAGAACGGAAAGATTCGTTAAAAATAAGGGATATTACGTTTTACGTTCAGGGACATAAGCTAAGAGATCCTGGTGTTTACAAAGGAGCTCATGAATTTCTGAAGATATATATAGGCCAATATAATTATGCTTTAGTTGTGTTTGACAGGGAAGGTTGCGGCTGTGATGATACAGCATCCGAAATTGCATATGTTGTGCAAACTAACCTCAATAGTAACGGATGGGAAAACCGGTCAAAGGTAATAGTGTTGGATCCGGAACTTGAGATATGGATATGGAGCGATTCTCCTGAAGTTGCCCAATGTATAAACTGGGACCATAAGGAGCTGAGAGACTGGTTAGCCCAAAAATATCTTACAACGGATTCAACTAAACCTGCAAAACCGAAAGAAGCATTTGAAGAGGCGTTAAGAGTTAAGAAAATACCACGCTCGTCATCTATATATAGAAAATTGGCGGAAAGAGTTAGTTTTAAAAGGTGTGAGGATTCTGCATTTAAAGAATTCACCGGCACATTGCAACAGTGGTTTCCGAGGTAAAGGCAAAGTGCTCTGTGCTTAGATGGTGCAAAATCAATGACAGACATTAAATTTAATAAGAGAGAGTTTACGGCTCAGGTAACATCGTGGCTGAATGTGTTTTTAAGGGATGGCACATCCGCTTTTGAGGTGGTGACATCCGAGACATCTGTAAAGATATCGGGAAGATAAAACAAGATTTCCCGATACTCAGATATGGTTAAACAGACAGGCTAATCAGGGATTTTGCGGCTGGGAGTTAAAACCCCCTGCAACTGAGGTTGATGGCGAGGAGCTTCTTAAGTAAGCGTCAAGTAAATTACAAGTTACCTTTTATCCCCTGCCGTTTAATCATATGGAAGTGTGCCCACAAAAGCATTGCCATGCAAAGGGGAAACCACAAAACGTGCATACTGTAAAACCTGATTAATGTGTTTCCGTCTATGTCAGCCCCTCCTCTTATCAAATACACAATGTGTTTGCCAATGAAGGGTACGGTTGCACCCATTGAAGTGCCCACCTCTGTAGCCCAGTAGGCCTTTTGGTCCCATGGCAGAAGGTAACCGGTAAACCCTGAGGCAAAGGCAAAGAACAGTGTCAATGAGCCCACAACCCAGTTTAGCTCCTTTGGCTTACTGTATGCTTTAGAAATAAAGACCCTGAGTGTGTGGCTAAGAATAAACACAATAAGAAAGGTGGCGGACCATTTGTGCACAGAGCGGATGAACCATCCGAGATGTACCTCTCGCTGAATTTTTACAATGCTTATGTATGCCTCATGCTCCGACGGCACATAGTACAAGGAAAGGAGCAGACCGGTTGTTAATAAAAGCAGGCAGGAGGTAAATGCCGCCCCGCCCAGGCAATAAAAGTAGTTTAATCCCTCAGGGTTTATCCTGCGTTTAAGAAACCTGCTGTGAGGTTTCTTTACATGAAACACGTCATCTATCCAGTCAAATATTTTTCCCATTTTAGCTGTTTGCTAAATTTTAAAACCTATAAAAACGTGTCCGTTTTCAATCTTAAGAGGAAGTCTTGTAAGGGGCTCAGGGGGAGGGCCGCCAAGCACTGTTCCTTCCGTGTCATATCTTCCACCGTGGCACGGACATGAAAATTCGTTTTTATGCCGGTTATAGGTGACAAGACACCCCAGATGTGTACAAACCGGCGACAGCGCATATATCTTCTTTGTATTGTTAACGATATAAACCACACCGGTCAGCTCACCTGATACTCCCTGTCGCTCTGATTTAAAGTGGTAATCAAACCTCTTCACCCCTCTTATGGGAAGTCCGTCCTCTGTCATTAAACTAAAAAATGTATATTTTTTTTGCCTTATACCGGCTGGATATGAAAAAATAACGGTGACTACAGAAAAAACCGCTGCGATTAAAACAAAAAAAACCTTTATGAGTTTTTTAATAAATTCCCTTCGTACCAAATTTACACTACCGTCAGGATTTATTATTTATCATTTCCCTGAGTTCCTTGCCTATTTTGAAATGGAGGATTCTCTTGGCAGGCACTTCAACTTCCTCACCGGTCTTGGGGTTCCTTGCAATGCGGGCTTTACGTTCTTTTAAGCGGAAATTTCCAAATCCTCGTATCTCTATTTTCTCCCCTCTCTCCAGAGCATCAATAATACTTTGAAAAAACGCTTCCACTATTATTTCGGTCTGGCCTCTGGTTAACCCAGGTGCCTTCTCAGTAACCACGTTTATTAGCTCTGACTTTGTCATCCTTCCCCCAATATTTATTTTTCAGGTTATTTCAAAATATTAAATATTTAAAATTAGAAATGCATCAAATAATTTAACTTCATACCGGGCGATAAGTTTAAATTTAACTTATTGGAGAGCAGCTCGGTAAGTGAAAAATCCTCTTTTTTTGACACAACCCGTGGCTCTCCTTTAATTCCGGCCATTGCGGCGGCCTCATAAATGGCGTCCTGGAGTGTTCCAAGTTTGTCAACCAGACCAAGGGCAAGCGCTTGTCTGCCCGTGAAAATTCTGCCGTCGGCTAATTTCCTAACTGTTTCAACAGGCATATTGCGGCCCTCAGACACCGCCTCAATGAATTGGCCGTGAGTATCATCAAGCATGTTTTGCAATATCTCCCGTTCCTCTTTTCCTATTCCCCTGTACATAGAGGCTATGTCCTTATATCTGCCGCTTTTTACCACCTCGCTGTTGACTCCCAGTTTGGACATGAGCCCGCTTACATTTAGTGTTTCCATTATCACTCCGATGGAACCGGTAATCGTACCCTGGTTGGCTATGATTTTTGTTGCAGGCGCCGATATGTAGTAGCCCCCTGAGGCTGCAAGCGACCCCATCGAAATCACCACTATCTTCTTTTTCCCGGTAGTTTTCTTAATTTCACTGTATATTTCCTGAGAAGGCACCACCGCACCGCCCGGACTGTTTACGCTAACCACTATGGCCTTTATTGAAGGGTCTTCCCTGTATTTTTTTAACTCTTTAACGGCTTCTTTAGAACTCATGATTATCCCCTCAACCTTAACAAGCCCTACCTTTTCACCCAACTGCACCTCATTAGTCAACAGTGCAAGAGTAAAGGCCACCGCCGCCAACAGTATAAAGAGTCCTATAAAAAAAAACAGAATTCTCTTTCCACGCATAGTTACACCTTACTTCCCTTTTAACCCCAGCATGCTTAAGCCGATTTTTCTCTGTTCAAAATCAAGTTTTATTATGGTTGCCACAAGCGGGTCGCCCTCAGTGTAATCTCTGTCGCCGTTTTTAACTATCTCAGATGCATACACAAGTCCCTCTACACTGTCCTCTATTTCAACAAAAAGCCCAAACTCCGTAACTCTCAACACTTTGCAGTTTACGTCGTCACCTATTTTAAATCGCTGCGGTATTTCACTTATCCACGGATCGGGCTTCATTTGCTTTATTCCCAGCAGCATTCGTTTTTTATCCGGCTCAAGGCTTAACACCACGGCTTCCAGCCTCTGCTTTAACCGGAATACCTCAGAGGGATGCTTTATGTGCTTAGTCCACGATATATCAGAGATATGAATAAGCGCATCAACACCCTCCGGCATACCGACAAAAACTCCAAAGTCCGTAATCGTCCGCACTTTCCCTGTAACTTTCTGCCCAACCTTGTACTTCTGAGACACCACTTCCCATGGTTTGGGTTTAAGTTGCTTGATACCAAGGGATATCCGCCTCTGGGCATTTTCTATCTTAAGTATGACAGCACTTACCTCATCTCCTATCTCCAAATACTTTGACGGGTGTCCGGGGCGTGGTGACCAGTCAAGCTCAGAGACATGCACCAGTCCCTCCACACCATCCTCAAGCTCTACAAATGCCCCGTAATCGGTTATCCCCACCACCTTACCTTCCACCGTCTTAGCCTCGGTATATCTCGTTTCTATATCTATCCACGGATCAGCCTTTTTCTGTTTGTATCCAAGCGTGACCTTTTCCGACTCCGGCTCATACTTAAGCACCAGAACCTCTATCTTATCACCGACTTTAAAATAATCCGACGGATGGTTTATCCTTCCCCATGAAATATCAGAGATATGCAAGAGTCCGTCCACCTCTCCGAGATCTACAAAAACGCCGTAGTCGGTTATGTTTTTAACCACACCGCTAAGAATTGCGCCCTCTTTTATGAGCTCCAGCGTGACACTTTTTTTCTTGTGCTTTTCCTCCTCTATGACCGCACGGCGGGACACTATGACGTTGTTGAGCTTGTTGTTGAGTTTGAGTACCTTAAATTTACAATTCTGCCCAATGGCGTCGTCATAAGATTTCAATTGCTTTACATCATACTGCGAGCCGGGCAAAAATGCCTTTACACCGGATATATCTACAAAGAAACCTCCCTTTGTTTTCTCTACAATTTTACCTTCAAGCACCGTTCCCTCTTCCAAAGAGCGCTGTAATCGTTTTTGCGTTTTAAGAATCTTTGCCTTGCTCTTAGACAGAGTAATTGTGCCCTCTGAGTCCTTTATGGACGACACCAGCACCTCGATGTCACTTCCCTCTTTTAACTCCAGAAGCTCATCATTGGTAAAATCGTCAATAGGAATAAACCCCTCGGACTTATAACCAATGTCAACAATTATGGCGTCGTGTTTTTTGGATACTACCTTGCCGGTCAGTATCATTCCGGGACTTATACTCTTAAATGTACCGGCGTAGAGTTGTTCTAAATCGTTATTCTGTAATTCCATTACCTGTTATGCCCCCTATATGATTAATTCTTTCTACTATCTCATCTATTATCCAATCCGGAGTGGAGGCCCCGGCTGTTATTCCAACATGTGTAACACCGTCAAACCACTCACTCTGCAGCTCCGGGGCTGTCTCTATATGGTAGGTTTTCACTCCCAGCAAACGACAATGATTGGCAAGCTGGGTAGTATTGGCGCTGTTTTTACCACCGGCTATTATCATCACATCAACGCTTGATGATATCTCGCTTGTCTCTTTAAGCCGAAGCGCCGTAGAATTACAGATGGTATTGAAGACTTTTAACTCTTTGACTCTATCCACAATGCCTGAGACCAGCTTTGTCAGAGCCGAGACCGGTTGCGTTGTCTGCACAACCACTCCGACTTTCATTTTCAGCCTCTCCGGCAACTCACCCTCTTTAAGCACCACAGCATCTGTGCCGGCATAGCTCATTATTGACTTGACTTCAGGATGGTCCCTGTCCCCAAGCACTATTACCTGATAATTTTCCTCTCTCAGGAGTTTAGCATATTGTTGTGCTTTTTTAACAAACGGGCACGTTGCATCCACTATCTCAAGCCCTGTGGTCGAAATCTTCTCATACATGTCAAGGGGGATACCGTGGGTGCGGATTATCAGTGACTTTACGCCGGGCTCAGGGTCATTTACACACCTTACTCCCTGTTCACTCAACCGCTCCACCACCTGCGGATTATGAATTATCGGGCCCAGCGTACAGACGCCCTCTCTTTTTGAGGCCATGTCAAAGGCTATATTGACCGCCCTCTTAACGCCAAAACAAAAACCCGCCCGCTGTGCCACTGTCACTTTCAACCTATCTTCCTCATCATCTCACTAAGCACCTCTTCCACATCCTTGCCCGTGGTGTCTATCTCTATGGCATCCGCAGCCCTCTTAAGAGGTGCATTTGCCCGTCCCGTGTCTCTTCTGTCACGCTCCCTGACGTCACTGAGAGCGCTATCAAAACTCACTGTGCCGTTAAGTTGGCTGTAACGTCTTGCCGCCCTGACCTGTTCATCAGCGGTTATAAAGAATTTCCTGTCGGCCTCAGGGAATACAACTGTTGCCATATCCCTGCCCTCGGCCACCAGATTAGTCCTGCCGCCTGCCTCTTTCTGTACGATAAGCAAAAAATCCCTGACTACCTTTTTGGATGAAAACACCGAGGTATAATGCCCAATCTCAGGCGCTCTTATTTGCCCTGAGACATCCTTATTATCCAGAAAAACACTGTCTCCGGAAAACTCTATGTTTGTATCTTTTAATATTTCCATAATCTCACCATCAGATGCCTGCTCGTCCAACCCCGCCGTTACAAGTTTAAGCGCTGTTGCACGATACAGTGCGCCGGTATCCAGGTAATTAAACCCAAGCCGCCTTGAGAGCTCCTTTGCCACAGTGCTCTTTCCGGCCCCCGCAGGGCCGTCTATCGCTATTACCCTTGGCATAGTACTTTATACGGTTAATCTCCTTAATTGTTCAAAAAACCCGGGATACGATATCTCCACCGAGGATATCCCGTTAATTGTAGTTTGCCCCTTTGCAACAAGTGCGGCTATTGACAGAGCCATCGCTATACGGTGGTCTCCGTGGCTTTCCACTACCGCGCCGTAGAGCTCCTGAGGACCCTCCATGGCTACTCCGTCGGGATATTCCTCAATTACCGCTCCCATCTTTCTTAACTCACCGGCCATTGCAGTTATCCTGTCGGATTCCTTTACTCTTAACTCCTCAGCCCCCCTTATTTCGGTAACCCCATGTGCACACAAACCCAGCACACACAGAATCGGGAATTCGTCTATCAGTGCGGGAATATCAGGAGCGTCAAGGGTAAAAGCCCTTAAACCGTCAGTGTATTTTACGCATATATCCCCTTGTGGCTCATCCTGAAGCTGTTTGTCTTCATTGATTTCAACCTGCACTCCCATAGCAATGAGCGCATCAATAAATCCGGTTCTTGTCTTGTTTAGCCCCACGCCTTTAACCACTATCTCAGAGCCTGCAACAATGGCGGCTCCGGCTAAGAAAAAAGCGGCTGAGGATATATCTCCAGGCACTGTTATCTCAGCGGCGGTAAGTGTGTTTGTGCCGTCTATTGTTACACTAAGGCCGTTAACGGTTATATTGGCGCCAAAGGTTTTAAGCATACGTTCGGTGTGGTCGCGTGACTTTGCAGACTCTGTAACCGAGGTAATTCCCTCTGCGTTTAAACCGGCAAGAAGTACCGAGGACTTAACCTGTGCAGAGGGTATCGGCATAGTGTAGTCTATTGCTTTAAGACCACCGCCTTTTACCGCAATCGGGGCATACCTGCCGTCTTCCCTTCCTATAAATTGGGCATTCATCCGCCTAAGCGGCACTGTAACTCTTGCCATCGGTCTCTTTCTTAAGGAACTATCCCCTGTTAACACACTGCTGAAGCGGCATCCGGATAGTACCCCCAGTAAAAGCCTCATTGTAGTTCCTGAGTTCATACAATCTATAACATCTGAGGGTTCCTTCAGAGCATTTGAGCCTTTGCCGGTTATTATGAGCTCATCTTTACGCTCAGTTATTTCCACCCCAAGATTTCTGAAAGCACCCACAGTAGCCTTTGGGTCCTCTGCGTACAGAAAGTTTTTAACTACAGAGACGCCCTCTGCAAGGGACGAAATAAACACAGCCCGATGTGATATGGATTTATCAGGGGGCGACTTAAGCTCTCCCTTTAAACAACCGGCTTTTGACAATGTTATACTGTCAGACATTGTCTATACAATCCTCTATGCCGGTATTTGAAACGTCTGTTTTTATATCATTTCTCAATGCCCTTGCATTGTCAAATTCCTTTAAGAGTCCGTCTTTATTGGAATTCTTAATGTGTGTTAATATGGCGTTGAGTTTTTCTATATAAATCCCGATGTGATTAGTTATATTTTCTTTATTGAGAAGACAGATGTCACTCCAGATGTCCGGTGAGCTTCCAGCTATTCTTGTAGTATCTTTAAAACCTTTACCGGCATATTCAAAAAATCCGTTATCAATACCGGCGATTGTGTTAACCATAGCGTAGGCAACAATGTGGGGCAGATGGCTTATAGAGGAGAATATCTCATCGTGCTTTTCAGGTGTGAGGGTTTTAATCGAACAACCGATTAACTTCCAGAGAGTCTTGACAGTTTCCAAAGACGGCCGGTCTGTCTTGCCGGTGGGGGTTACTATACAGAGTGCGTTATTGTAGAGGCAATCCGAGGATGCCGACATTCCGGACTGGTCTTTACCTGCGATAGGGTGAGCACCTACGAAATGCACACCTTCAGGCATAAGCTCCTCAAGAGTATAAACAAGAGAGCCCTTTACGCTGCCGACGTCGGTAACAATGGCACCTTGCATTAAATACGGACTGATTTGGGTAGCCAGGGTTTCAAAGGTGCCTGCCGGAGTTGCCAGAAGGATTAAATCGGCACCGTCGGCCAGGCTGCTTAAAGTGGTATCATAACAGTCTATTATTCCGTCTTTCTTAGCCCTTATTAAACTTTCTTCGTTTCTGCCATAACCGCATATCCTTGAGGTAACCCCAAGTTTTCTGACGGCCCTGGCAAAAGAGGCGCCCATAAGACCTACGCCCAGAATTGCTATTTTTTCAAAATACAATAACCCATAACCCCTTTTTCCCTTATATTTCCCTTCCAACAGCCGCCGCTATTGGCTTTAACTGTTTCATTAGGGCACTGAAAACCTCCGGCTTAAGTGATTGCTCGCCATCTGAAAACGCCTCTTCAGGATTAGTATGAACTTCAATGATAAGACCATCCGTCCCTGCCGCCACGGAAGCCAGCGACATAGGCTGCACAAGGTCCCAACGTCCTACCGCATGTGAGGGATCCACAATAACCGGAAGATGGGTCAGCTGCTTAAGCACCGGAACACAGCTTAGGTCCAGCGTGTTTCTTGTTGTCGTTTCAAAGGTTCTTATCCCTCTTTCGCACAGTATCACGTTGTGGTTTCCACGTGACATTATATACTCGGCAGCCATAAGCCATTCCTTAATGGTGGCGCTTAGTCCGCGCTTGAGTAAGACCGGCCTGTTGCAGGAGCCCACCTCCAGAAGAAGACGGAAGTTCTGCATATTTCTGGTTCCTATCTGAATTATATCAGTGTATTTCAGCATTGTATCTAAATCACGCGGGTCCATAAGCTCAGTTACAATGGGCATACCTGTTTTTTCCCTTGCCTCGGCTAAAATCTCAAGCCCCTCCTCGCCAAGCCCCTGAAACGTATAGGGCGACGTGCGCGGCTTATAAGCTCCCCCTCTTATAAAAGAGGCTCCGGCCTCTTTTACTTTTTCCGCTATAGACAGTAAAATTTCACGGCTTTCTATGGCACACGGCCCGGCTATGACCGGTATGAAGCCGCCGCCGATTTTTATGCCGCCAACATCTATTACCGTATTTTCCTTTTTGAAATCACGGCTGGCAAGCTTGTAGGGTTTCACTATGCGCATAACATCCTCTACACCATGCATAGCCCTGATGGCGTTAACCTCATCATCCGAAAACTTCGAGGTATCCCCTATCACCCCTAAGACTGTGCGTTCAGTACCCTTTGAGATATTTACCGTCAGCCCCTTGCCTTCAACTTTCTTTATCAAGTTGTTTATTGATTCCTGTGATGCACTTTGTTTTAATACTATAATATCCATCCTTTACATAACCTCCTTGAAAATTCTGACGAAAGCCTCATTTTCCACCTGTAGTCCTATTGTCACCCTTAAAGAGCTCTCCCCCATCGGACGTACTATCATACCTTTTTGCAGCATTTTTTTATATACCTCTTTTGCATCTTTTTTTAAGTCTATATATAAGAAATTGGTTTCCGTTTTAGTGAAGTTAACGCTCATTTTCGATAACTCATTATAAAGGAATTGTTTGCCGTCCTCGTTGGCGGTCACTGAGCGTGCAACGTGGGCTTTGTCGGCAAGGGCGGCAACCGCCGCAGCCTGTGCCAATGTGTTGGTATTAAAAGGCTCTCTCACCTTATTCATCTCGTTTATAATCTCAGGGGCGGCTATCCCATAGCCGATTCTTAGTCCGGCCAGTCCGTGGATTTTTGAGAAAGTTCTCAGTATTAAAATGGTCTTACCGGCACGGAAATGTTTCATACTATCAGCATTTCGGCTGTCCTGCACGTACTCAAAATATGCCTCATCAACCACCACAAGAATATCGTCTCTGAGGTTTTCCATAAAGGCGTCAAACTCATCTCTTGTCACAATGGTGCCGGTGGGATTATTTGGGTTAGCGATGAAAACAATTTTCGTTTTCTGGGTAATTTTGGCAGCCATTGCTCTGAGGTCATGACGCTTATCCGGGGTAAGGGCAACGGAGACCGGCACTGCGTTAACTTTTTGCGTGCAATTGCGATACACAACAAAAGACGGATGCCCCATCACAGCCTCATCCGAGGGCTGCATAAACGTCCGTGCCGCAATATCCAGCAGTTCGTTTGAGCCATGGCCGACTATTAGTTCCTCAGGGCGCACATTTAAATGATTGGACAGGGCGGAAATTAAACGGTAACTTCCGCCGTCTGGGTAGCGGTTCAGAGAAGGGATAAACATCTGTAACTCAGCAACCGCCATTGGAGACGGTCCCAACGGATTTTCGTTTGAAGCCAGCTTTATGGAATTTTTTATACCGAGCTCCCTTTCCAGCTCCTCAATGGGCTTTCCCGGCACATATGGGTTTATCTCCGTTACATGTTTAGGTGCTCTAATCAAAAATAAAAAAACCTCCTGTCTCAGAAATAGAAGCTGTTAGCTCAGTTACAGCCTGAAGTAAGGGCCGGTAAAAGAGTTTATTTTTCAATGGTGTCAACCTGTGGATATGACCCTAAAATCTTTAAAAAGGTACTTCGTTTATTAACGGCAACGAGGGTTTTTTTGACTTTTTTATCTTCAATATGTCCCTCAAACTCGGCAAAAAATATATACTCCCACGCCCTCCTCTTAGACGGCCTTGACTCTATTCTTGTCAGATTAATCTTTTGTTTTTTAAATGGCGTTAGAATATCATACAGAGAGCCGGGCTGGTCTTTTGCGGAAAACATAATAAGGGTTTTATCGTGACCGGAGCGTTCCTGCGATTCTTTTGAAATCACAAGAAATCTGGTCACGTTGTCTTTAACATTTTCAATGTTTCTTTCTATAAAGTTTAAATTATAGATTTTAGCTGCAAGATCGCTGCTAATAGCGGCGGCTCCTTCCTCCTCAGCGGCGACAGAGGCAGCCTGAGCCGTGGAGGCGGCTTCAAATATCGGCACACCCAGCATGTTTGCCTCAAGCCACTTCCTGCACTGCACTGTTGCCTGAGGGAAAGAGTAAATTCTTTTTATCTCCGCCCTGTTGTTACAGGTAGAGAGCAGATGGTGATGTATGGCTAAGAGAATTTCAGCATATACACTGAGGTCATAATCAATAAACATGTCAAGGGTGTAGTTTATCGCGCCCTCATTGGAATTCTCTATCGGCACAACACCAAAGACGGCCTTCCCGGTATCGACAAATTCAAAGACCTCCTTTATGCTGTTTGTGGGAAGGTATGAGCATGATGAACTAAAATATCTCATAGTGGCCAGATGGGTATAGGTAGCCTGCGGCCCGAAATATGCTACAGTCAGGGGTTTTTCCAGAGACAGGGTCGCACAGAATACTTCCTTAAAAATTATCTTCAGGGTATCATTTGGAAAGATTCCCTTATTAGCCTTAATAAGCCTCTCCAGTATCTCCTGTTCCCTTTTGGGATTATAAAAATCAAGCTTATGGCTTTTCTTTATTTCGGCTATCTCAAGCGCAATCTGTGCTCTTTCATTCAGAAGCTCCAGAATTCTCTCGTCAATTACATCTATTTTCTCTCTTAAAGGTTTTAATAAATTGTTATCCATACCATCCAATCCCTTCCTTACAATTACATACTTTAACAGATTTTTTTCTTTTAATTCAACTATATTTTATTATTTTCAAAAATATTTTATAAGTACCGGCTTTAAGTTCTGAAAAAAGGGGCGTATTGACTATTAGGGGTACTCTATGATATAATGTTAATAGGAGAGTAATAGAGGTTGCAGCCACCTCTATTTAAGCTAAAAATTTAAAACAACAATAAAGGGGGACGGTAGTATATGAAAAAACACTTTACAATATTATTGATAGTATTGTTTCTGAGCACATTGGTAATAGAAGAGGCATATGCCCGTGCCGGTGGCGGGGGCAGAAGCAGTGGAGGGGGCAGCCGAAGTTCAGCATCATCTTCAGCAGGCAGCCGCGGTTCAAGAACATATAGTGCACCAAAGACATCTCAACAAAATTTAAACGCTGTGCAGGCACAGAGACCATCAACTAATTATACTTCACCTCAGGCGGCGGCACCTCAGCGCAGTGGTTTCTTTGGCAGCACATTTGGAAAAGCACTGGCAGGTGGTCTTATTGGCGGCGCTATCGGCAGTTTACTGTTCCGTTCTCCGGGTTACGGCGGCGGCTATGGCTATGGCGGTGGTGGTGGTGGCTACGGCGGTGGATTTGGCGGTGGGATAGGGCTTTTTGATATCATACTTCTGCTGGTTGTCGGCTATGTAATCTACAGGGTGGTAAAATCACGGCGCCGCAACGCATACAACACTTCCTCAGACACAAGTTATTATTCCAACAGCTACGAGGAGCAGCCACAACAGGACTATCTGTCAGAGGCGGAAACTATGGACAATGTTACAGGACTTGCAGATATAAAACGATTTGACCCGCGTTTTGATGAGTACCATTTTACGGAAGCTGTTTCAACATTTTTCTTTAAATTACAGGATGCATGGTCAAAGCGCAACCTTGAACCCGTAAAACACATGATGATGCCTGAGATTTATGTAACTTTTAACTCCGATGTGCAAAACTTGAAAGCACGCGGAGAGATCAACAAAATCGAAAATATATCCCTTAAACAGGTGGTAATTACCGAGGCATGGCAGGAAAAGGGCAAAGATTATATAACTGTGGAAATATCTGCAACTCTGCTTGATTACACCACAGACGAATCCGGCAAACTAATTGACGGCGATGACAGAAATCCCGACAGATTTACTGAATACTGGACTTTTGCCAGAGATACCAACACCAATGAATGGAAATTCTCGGCTATTCAGCAACAATAGCCCGATAATATGTAACTTTATCTGATACACTCCACTATCCCCTCCCGATACAGGGAGGGGATGAGGCACACCGCCGTGATGGGGTGCCTCATCCCCCTTAACACATCTTTACCTATCTGTACCGCCTCTCTTCCGATTAAGTTCTTTTAGCTTCACACCGGCCTCAGAGTAATCAGGATTGAGCAGGACAACTTTTTTTAATGCCGCTATGGCCTCATCATATCTGCCCATGTGTTCTAATGCGGCAGCGATTAGTTTTAATGCTTCAACATCGTTTCTGTCTGCCTGAAGAGATTTCAAGAGGTAGTTAAACGCATCTTCATACTTTCCGTCTTTAAGCAAAGCAGTCCCGAATTGTTTATAAAACACCCGCAAATCACCCTTATACCATACAGGGGCGGAGGCGGCATAATATTTTTCAGCCTCGGAATTCCGGCCAAGCCTGTTTAGTGTAACCCACATGTTGTAGTTTATCTCAGGATTATCCGGCATTATTTTGTAAGCCTCCGTGAAGTTTTTAAGTGCTGACTCAAGCTCTCCACCTTTCAGATACACCTGCCCAAGGTTGCTGTAAGCAACATAATTAAGTTTAACAGCGGAAGCACTATGAGTATATAAACTTACTGAGTCTTTCCAGACCGATACCTGCCGCTGTGTCATAAATAAAAGCGCCGGAATAATTACCACAAGTGCCGGTTTTATTATTAAACCGGCTTTACTGTGCTTTTGGGCCACATCAGAGAGTCCCCACACCACAGCTATCGCTACACCTATTACCGGTACATACATATACCTGTCGGCCGCTGCGGCATAACCCACATGGATAATCCCAATAACCGGCAAAAGTGTGCTTATAAACCACAACAGCCCTGTTAGCAGATATGGAAACCTGTTTCTGAGTTTTACAACTATTACGATTGCCGCTAAAATAACAAACCCTTCAATAGTTGAGATTGCCGCCTTGCTTTGAGCAATATACGGATAGAAACAAGACAGATTCACCGGATACATTAGTTTTCCCAGATATAAAAACACTGAGTTAACGGCATTTGGAATCCTAACGCTAAGTGGAAGAACCTGAGTTGAAACCACCGCACCATAAATACCCTGCGACCACAGAGCAGAGAGGCTTCCTAAAACAGCAAGCGCAAAAAAAGGGATTTTCTCTGATAATATTTTTTTTAGTTTGCCGATATCCTTAAAACGTTGAAGCGGCCAAAAATCCAGTATCAACATAGTTACAGGGATAATCACCGCCTGCGGTTTTGACATCAAGGCAAGGATTTCAAAAAGCAGGGCTAACAGATATTTATCCCACTTTGAAGCATTCCTCGTATATTTAACATATGAAATAAGGCAAAGCAGCCAAAACATAGTGGATAGCACGGTTTTTCTCTGAGCTGCCCACGCTACCGCTTCCACAGTAAGGGGATGAACAGCAAAAACTGTCGTCACAATCAGACTTTCCCATGTCCGCCCTGTAATCAACATCAACAGTGCATACAGGAGGCATACGTTTACTATGTGAAATAACAGGCTTACAGCATGATGCCCACCGGCATTAAAACCAAACATTTCAATATCCGCCATGTGGGAAAACCACGAAAGCGGATGCCAGTTTGCAGCATGTTGGGTAGTCAGAGCGGCAACCACACCCCTTGTGGTAAACCCGCCGTTTACTAAAGGGTTATCAATTATACAAAGATAATCATCATAACTGACAAAGCCATTGTAAAGCACGCCACGGTAGGCAATAAAGGTGGTTAAACATAAAAACAGGACGGCAAAAAGCGGTGTTTTTTCAGCGGCTGCTAACATATATTTTATAATATTGAATTGTTTATTTTGTATCATTTTCAGTAAGCGCTTTAGTGGCAAGCCCCATATGAAACTTAAAATCAGAGCGGTCAGGATAAATTTTAAGCCCTCTCTGAAAAACCAACTTAGCTTTATCATATTCCTTAAGGCCAAGATATGAAAGCCCGAGATAGTTATAGCCGTCTGCGTCTTTAGGGCTAAGTGAAATCACCACTGAAAAATATGCAGCAGATAATGCGTAATTGTGTTGCTTTAAGAGCTTAACTCCAAGGTCTTTAATGGCTGAGAGGTTTTCAGCGCTGTCTCCTGAGGAAAGAGCAATATAAAGGTGCTTTTGTGCCTCATCCGTGTCACCTTTTCTTAAAAGTGCGTCCCACATGTTAAAGTGAAGAACTCTGCTTCCGGGGGCATAACTAAGCCCACGCCTGAACATTTCAACAGCGCCGTCTATATCTCCCTTATCTTTCAAATACATTCCGTACTCATTACAGGCTACATAATTACCGGTGGTCACCTCTGTGGAGTGCTTAAATAATGTGCCTGAATCCCTCCAGTACGACAGTTGCTTAACACTCATATAAGACAGGGCAATAACCACAATCAATAAACCCACAACGACAACGTACTTTTTCAGCTTGCCCGTGTAAACCTGCTTACATGCAAAAGCAGCAGCTGTGGCAAACAATCCGATAAGGGGCACATAAGCGTAACGGTCAGAGAGCGACGCCCCCCCAATCTGAACAATCTGAGAAACCGGCAGCAGAGTGACAACATACCATAGAAATCCTGCGGCCACATACGGCGCCCTTTTTATAAACACTACCGCTGTTGCGGTAATCACTATAAGCATAAAAATGTCCGTACCTGCCGTTAAAAAATTAACCGTATCCATTATAGGGTAAAACACGGAGAGATTAACCGGATATAGCATCTTCTTGATGTATCCGGCATAAGATGTAACGGCGTTGATAAGCCGCTCCGAAACACTCACAGAGGAGATAGCAACAATAGCACCGGATTGTTTCTGTGAAACTGCAGTTACAACCGAGGCTGCTATTGAAATAACAAAAAGTGGTATTTTTTCATAGATGACTTTCAATTTTTCATTTAACGACACCCCGCCAACTCTTTGAAGCGGATAAAAATCCAAAATCAACAGAGTAACCGGCAAAGTCACCAGCATCGGTTTTGCCATAAGGCCGATGATAAAAAAAACGGTTACAGCAATATATGTAAATACTTTTTGCTTTTCAACATAAGTAATGTATGTTATCAACGAGAAAAACCAAAAAGTTGTAGAAAGCAGTGTTTTCTGCTGTGACACCCACGCCACAGACTCCACATTAATCGGATGAACTACAAACAGCAGGGCGCCTAAAAAAGCCGGCACCGCCTTTTTCATTAACCGGCATAAAACCCTAAAAAGCAGTACTCCGTTAACAGCATGTAAAATAAGGCTGACTAAGTGAAACCCCTGAGGGCTGACTCCAAACACCTGTGCTTCCGTCATATACAAAATCCACGTGGCAGGATGCCAGTTTGCAAAATACACTGATTTCATAGCCCACATAATCCCGTTAAGTGTAAGCCCCGCCTTCACCGCCGGATTTTCAACCACGTAATTGATATCATCATAACTGATAAAATCATTGCGTATAACCGGTAAATAAAGAACCACCGCTACAAGAGCAAGGATAAGGGAGAGGAAGGGATGGGAAAGGAGGGAAGGAGGAAGTAAGGGGAAGGACTCCGTCCCTCCCCTTAAACCCCTCTCTGCAAGGGAGCCTGCCCCCTTGACCCCATCTTTTTGTTTTGTTTGATTACTCAGATGTTTTCTCATTGAGGTAGAAATATATACTATTGTAATGAAAAGACGGGGTTGTGTGCAAGTGATATTCATACCAGAGTCTGCCGCCCTGTCTTAATCAGTTGCTGTGTATATTCTTTATACATTTAAACATGTTCTGTAAATTATATATAATAAGACTAATGGCTTTCTCAGATTTATTGATACTTTGCGCACAACAGTAAAACATTGCCGGGCAGCATGGAGGTGTTTGCCTCATCCACAACTACAAAAATGGAATCGCCGGCCTCTTTTACTTTTGAAGTGCCAAACGGTTACTGGACGCTTCATATAGACGTCAGGGAGCATGCAACGACATCTGCTCATATCATACTGAGTTATATTATAGTGGTGGCGGTTATTATTTCTTTTTTGGTGTTTCTTGTGCTTAGGAAAGCCCAATTACTTCAGATGAGTACAAAGGAGATTTTTCAAATAAACGAGGCGTTAAAGGCAGAAATAGCACAACGAAAACAGTATGAAGCGAAACTTATGGAAATGAATGCAGAATTGACAAATCGGGTAAATGCAGAGGTTAACGCTAAAATCGAAAAAGAACAGCTCTTGATACAACAATCGAAAATGGCGGCTATGGGTGAGATGATAGGTGTCATAGCACATCAATGGCGACAGCCTCTTAACGCAATTTCGTTGCTTATATCCGACGTCATGGACGCTTACAAATACAATGAGCTAAACGGGGAGTATCTCAAATGATCTTATGATGGAATAATGCTGATGCTGCATAGAAAAAAAGGGAAAGAGCGGTTAGCTCTTTCCCTCTGTAATAACTACTTTTGACGTTGCGTTATTTAGCTGCAGGTGATGCTGCCGGTGCCGCTGCTGCCGGGGATGCCGGTGCCGCTGCCGCAGGTGATGCTGGTGCCGCTGCTGCAGGTGATGCCGGTGCCGCCGCCGCAGGGGATGCTTCAGGTGCCGCTGCTGCCGGTGCCGCTCCCTCAGGTGCCGCCGCTGCCGGGGATGCTTCAGGTGCCGCCGCCGGTGTCGGAGCCGGTGTCGGAGCTACCGTTGGAGCCGGTGTCGGGGCCGGTGTCGGGGCCGGTGCAGGCGGTTCAGCTTGTTTACAGCCTGCTAACCCCACAGATAACACTAATGACAACATCAACACTACATAAAGTACATACTTCATTCTCAAATCCTCCTTATAGTTTTTTGTCGTATTAAATCTCATTACGATGTAATATGCCAAATTCAAGGTATTATACTATATTTTTTTTTATTTTTAAAGAAAATAAATTATATCGTATAATTTTTTTATTTAGCTTTTTATTTGTAAACGAATAAACTCAACGCCTGTGGTACATCTCTGCCGTGGCTTACCACAACAGACGGAGAGAGCTCTTTCAGGGCAAAAGAAAGCAATAGTTCAGGAGATGTGTAGTTAAGCTCATAGCTCTTATGGCTTGAGTATGCCGAGAGCCCTGTATAGGCAAGTACCTTGTTTGTACGGAAGAAAAGTTTTTTCAGGACATTTTTTATCGTATTGTCAACTCCCTCGACTTTGAGATTAAACACACCACAAAGCAGTACGTAATCAAAACTTTCTTCTAAGTCCTCATCCTCAACATCAAATACTCTGAAGTCCACCCCCGGATACTTATCTTTTGCAAATGCAATAAGCTTTTCGTTTATATCAAAGCCCGCATAATGCCCCTTAAATTCTCTGTCTTTCAAAAAAGCATAAAAATCACCTTTACCACAGCCATAATCAAGTACAGAGGCGGGGGTTTCCGGCAGCACGGAGGCTATACTTTCATAATGCAGAGTTTGCCCGTTTTTATTCCATCTAAGGGCCTCAGGGCGGTCTCCAAACATAGAGAGAGTTGTATCGAAAAACCCTGTTACATATTCTTTAACTAATTTATCCATTGGCAACATCGCTATTTTAACACTATCATCAACTCAAATGATATAATATGCGGCAGAGTTATGAATTCTTATGATGATACGATAGCTGCTGTGGCAACACCGCCTGGTGAGGGAGGCGTGGCAATTGTGCGTATAAGCGGTAAAGATGCCCTTACGATAGCAGACCGGATGTTTAAGTCAAAAAGGGGCAAGCTGCCCTCAAAAATGCCTGCCTTTACGATGTCTCTGGGAATGGTCATCAATCCTGAGGACGGCAGTGCAGTGGATGAGGTGCTGATTGCTGTAATGCGGGCGCCTCAGAGCTATACCGTGGAGGATGTCGCAGAGTTTCACTGCCACGGAGGGTACTTTACGGTAAGAAAAACTCTTGAAATATCTCTCGCCCTTGGCGCCCGCCTTGCAGAGCCGGGGGAGTTTACACTGAGGGCTTTCTTAAACGGACGCATTGACCTGACCCGGGCCGAGGGTATCCTTGATATTATAAAATCAAAAACCGCCGAGAGTTCCCGCATTGCCCTGGAGCAACTCTCCGGCGGCCTCTCCGGTACAATTTCTACAATAGTGTCCTCTTTGGCCCAAACCTGCGCTTTAATTGAAGCCCACATTGATTTTTCCGATGAGGATGCCGACTTGACGGAAACCGAAGGGATACTCAACAGCATTAACGAAATAACAAAACAATTGGAGAGGCTCTCTATCTCATATGAAGCAGGGCGGTTTTTCCGTGAGGGCATGTCAATAGCTATTGTGGGAAGAGCAAATGTCGGTAAATCATCTCTGCTTAATGCACTGTTGGAAAAAGACAGGGCTATAGTAGCCGACACGGCAGGCACGACCCGTGATACTATAGAGGAGTACCTGAGTATAAAAGGAATTCCAGCAAGGATTATAGATACGGCGGGAATACGGGAAAGCCGTGAGTATGCCGAACTTGAGGGCATTAAACGCTCTATGGAAGCCATAGAGAGCGCAGACGTTGTCATTGCCGTATTTGACGGAAGCACAGAATTGACTCAGGGAGATTACTACATTGTAGAGAAGACAGCAGGCAGGAACACCCTTATAGCAGCAATAAATAAATCTGATCTTACGGCGGCTTTCCATGAAGCCGTATTGACTGACTCTTACGGTGGAGAGAAGAACATTCCGGTTTTACGCATATCCGCTCAAACCTCAGAGGGTATCGGTGCTCTTAAAGATATGATTTTTACTATCGCAACAGGAGGTCCTACGGAGGTAAAACAAGGGGTGGCCATAACAAATGTCAGACACAAGCGGGCTATAGATGAGTGCTTATCATTCATCGAAAAGGCTGCCGGGTTACTCTGTTCAGGCATGCCCCTTGAGCTAAGTGCTATAGAGCTTCGCAATGCCTTAAACTCTCTTGGTGAGATTACCGGAGGGGTGACAACCGACGGTATTTTAAGTTTGATATTCAGCAAATTTTGTATCGGTAAGTAGTGCGGGGAAGCGTTTCAATTAAGAAACAGCGTATTAATTCAATATATAAGGGATGTAACATTTTGTGGAATTAAAATAAATAATAAAAAAACTTTTTTTAATAAAGCAATGTATGTTATTATTTAAGCTATGGCTTAGTAAAGAAAATTATGAATCTCTTAAAAAATCATATTGACAACAATAATAAAAAACTATATAATTATCAATTCTATGCAGAGTTGGCAATGAAAGCAGAGACAGAAGTTGGCAAGTAGCAACTGTGGAGAGGTTCCCGAGCGGCCAAAGGGGACGGGCTGTAAACCCGTTGACTCAGTCTTCGGAGGTTCGAATCCTCCCCTCTCCATTTATGCGGGAGTAGCTCAGTGGTAGAGCGTCAGCCTTCCAAGCTGAGGGCCGCGGGTTCGAATCCCGTTTCCCGCTCTGACATTAGTATGTTTGCCCATGTAGCTCAGTCGGCAGAGCACATCCTTGGTAAGGATGAGGTCACCGGTTCGATTCCGGTCATGGGCTTTTAAGACGAAAGCAAAGGGCGGTACGGCTTTGGCAGGTGGATAGCACTGTGCCGGCTGCATTGCCGTTGATATAAAAGTGGATTATAAAAAGTAGATTGATAAAATGGTGAAAATGACTAAGGAGGTAAGAGATGGCAAAGGCTAAGTTTGAAAGGACAAAGCCGCATGTTAATGTGGGAACGATAGGGCACGTTGACCACGGCAAAACGACATTAACGGCGACTATAACCAAGGTGTTGGCAATGAAGGGTCAGGCCAAATTCACGGCCTATGATCAGATAGA
>JAMOBJ010000029.1:32586-48680 GCA_039908095.1 Nitrospirae bacterium YQR-1 | reverse complement strand
ATATTTTTACCGAATATGCCTTTTCTCCTCTGTTTTCAAACCCTTAGACGTTTTGACACTCGGAACTTCCGTTATAAGCAGAATAAAACTACCGCTAAAATGTGACATGACACCAACCTTGCAACATATGCGACTACTTCTACTTTTCTTTTTATGACCTTTAAGTTATATCATTACAACTTATCAGACAACTCTATTGTTTTTGTTGCCAATGGAACTCTTTTCACCAAATCATTAAGCTCTTCCCGCTCTCGTATTAACTCAATCTTTCCGTCTTTGCTTATTAAAACCTCAGCTGGTTTTACAAAACCGCCATAATTTGATGACATGGTATAACCATAAGCCCCTGCATCCATTATTAGCAGAATATCATCAACATTTGTATCCTCATCCAGATACTCAAAATCCTGCGAATTCATATTTTTCCTGATAAAATCACTTACAGCCATACTGCAACCCACAATATGTATTTTACTAGTCTTTTTGAAATATGTTCCTTTTGATGTGTGTGCACCGCCGGGAATTATTATAACTTTATGTTTTGCCTTATCTTTGTATATAAACGGCCTGGCAAAAACACTATAGCTGGTATCTGTTACTAAAAAGTGATTATTCTTTTCGTCTTTTTTATCAATTATTTTTGTTACTAATACGGCGGATGGCGCTATAATATACGCTCCGGGTTCAATGTAAACACTTTTATTGCTCCGGGTCTTTGATAGTAAAGCGGTTAATTTGCTACTCAATTTTTTAAAATCAAATTCCCTGACTCCTTTGTGATCATAAGGAATTCCAAAGCCGCCTCCAATATTTATAAAATCAAAGCTAATCTGATGTTCATTTTCATACTCTGCTAAAACTTCAAACAATCTTTTAATAACCGAGAAATATGTGTTTTCTTCCTTAGAAGTTATATTTGCTCCAATATATGTGTATATTCCTTTTATTCTTTTTTCTATCTTTTTATCTTTAAATAATTTGAAAACTGTTTCAAAGTTTTCTTCAGGAATTCCCATTCTGGATGATTGGCCTAAATAATCTGCAAAGTTATCTGTATTTATCTTGTTTGGCAACAGATCATCGTTTAATTTTATTCGAAAGCCATATTTGATTTTACTTAGCCATGGATATTTTATAATGCCCTCAGTAGTTAACTTTGCAGTGTTTTCAGTAATTAACTTAGCCTGATTAATGCTGTTAACCATTATTATAGGATACTCATCATCAGAAACAGCTCTAAAGTTTCTATCAAAAATGTCTAAATCATCTTCTGTTAAACCAATAAAAGAAAGTATCATCTCATGATTTTTTGCTCCTGCTTGTGTTGCACAGTAATACTCACCCTGAGATGTAACAACAAATCCGTCAATACCACTATTACGTATGCTTTTTAGTATATAAGGATTTGAATTGCTAAGAAGTGAAAAAAATATTTTAATCTCATTGTTTTTAACTTCAGGCGTATTCATTACTTGTTTTTTGATACATTTAATTCTTCTGTTTATAAGTTCTTCTGAATAAATATAAGCCGGTGTGGTGGTTGCTGAAATTATTTTTTGTATAAGTTCTTTACTATTCCTCCAATGTTGGTGGCACTCTCCGCACAAAGGTATAGTGTTTGAATTAGAAACTCTATTGGAAGAACTGTCCATTACAAAGACCTCACTTGTTTTTAGTTTCCAATTTTCCTTTGAACCAAAGATTGCAAAGATTGCAAAATAAATCAGGTTGGGTGGTGAGTTCATATGACACACAGAAAAATGAAAAGACATTTAACAAAACCGTATTGTTTTTTGTCATTTTTACTCCCTCCATTTTGTGTACAACACCTCGGAAACTCCAACCCTTTATTACAATAATTAAAAATATAATCAAATGTAGCTGAATCATTAAGTAGGCGAACTTAACACTTCTTACGTTAGTACCTTTATACCGTTCTTTCGGCATAGCTAAAAATTTTTAACTAAATATCTCTCATAGATTGTATCGCAAATTTTATGCCATATGATATAAAACATGATTATATTGAAGGCTCTTGCGTTACATGCTTTTGTTTATAGATTAATATACACTACAATGTGAAATATTTGCACATAAACTGTAATATCAAGTTGTATTCAATCGTCTAACTTCGTTGGCTTTGTCACAAGCTCCGGGGCGTACTCTCCCCTAAAGGTGAATCCCCTGTAAGGGGAGGCGTCGCTTGCTCCCAGCCGCCTGTGTTTACTTCTGACTAGCAACTTGGTATAACCTGTAAATCCTGTACAAAAATTACATTGCACAAATTTAATATAATAGTGTCAGCTAAATCAGAGTATTATTTTTTAAAAACATCTTTTTCACCTCTGGAAATCTGTCAAGAATATCAGGATAATCCTGCAAAAACTTCTTTACTCTCCTGGTCAATTTAAATCTATCATTATAAAGCAATTCTGATGCCAATGTTTTTTTCCATACAGATTTTTTTAATGCTCTTTCGATTAATTCTATTTCCTTTTCGGCTGAGACCCTGATAACGTCATCATTACTCTCTTGACCTACACTGTTTTCATAATTTATTAAAAATTGAGATAAGTGCCTTATAGTTATCTGCTTAGCAGCCTCAAGTTTACATCTTATAGCAGCACTCTCAACAACAGCCTTTAATTCTCTCACATTACCTAACCATTTATGATTTAACATTAAGTTAACGGCTGTTTCAGAAAAACTATTTGCAGTTGTTCTACCCTTGCCATAAAGCAGGTGTAAGAAATAGTTAGCTAACAATGTAATATCGTTAGGCCTTTGACGCAACGGAGGTAAAACTATCTCAAATACATTTAGCCTGTAATAGAAATCCTTCCTGAATTTTTGCTCTTTTATCAATTCCTCTAATGGTTGATTTGTTGCGGTTATGACTTGTACATCTACCTCAATTTCTTTTGTGCCTCCCATTCTTCTGAACTTTTTATTATCCATTACCCTGAGCAGTTTCACCTGCAAATCTAAAGGAAGTTCCCCTATTTCATCTATAAACAACATGCCTTTGTGGGCCTGCTCAAAATATCCCAGGTGTTTGTCGGTGGCTCCGGTAAAAGCTCCCTTTTCGTGGCCGAATATTTCTGATATGATGGTCTCTGTGTTCATATCCGTAAGGGCCACGCTTATAAACGGTCCGTCTTTTCTTATCCCTGATTTATGTATCGCCCGTGCTACAAGTTCCTTGCCTGTGCCGGTTTCACCTCTTATCAAAACCGTGGTTTCCCCATCCTGAGCAACAAGGTCTATTGTTTTTCTTATTTGATGTATTTGGGGGTCCTCACCTATTAACTCTTCTTTTCCAATTTTAGATTCTAAATTCTTAATTTTTCTCTCTGTCAAGGCTTCTCTTATGGTGTGTTGAATTGTTAATTTTAATTCGTTGGGTGATATTCTTTTTTCTATAAATGTCCTGGCTCCCTTTTTTAATGCTGTCACCGCCGTTGCGATATCACCATACCCTGACATTACTATTACAGCCGTTGTGCTATCCTCTTCCATTATATAATCCAACAGATCGAGCCCTTCTTTTTCCTCTTTCAAACGTAGGTCAAGCAAGATTAAATCATACTTATGCGGTCTGAATTTCTTTCCAAATTCGTTTTTTGTATGAACGACGTCTATAGCGCCTATATCGCCTAACTGCTTCTTCAGGCCAAGGGCATATTCCTTATCGTCATCTACTATTAATATGTTCGGGTTTTGTACATCCATGTGCAATATTAGCACAATTGCACTTTTTTTCAACAGTGTAAAAAAATTTTGCCGGCATATTTGCTTAGGGTCTATAAAGATACACATACTTCTGTGTTGGCGGCGTAAAGATACCTAACACCTTAAATACCATCTTAGAGGGTTATATCTTAATTCCACTTATATAGTACAGGATTTCCCCAAAAAATTTAAGGGCTTGTTCCATAGCGGCTTAAAGAACTGTATTGATGTTTCCACCTGTTTAAAGTTTCAGGATTATCGGTTACTTTAAATATGTGGTATCTGTTTGCAGATGTGGCATAAGATTCAATCTCTATGATGTATTTCCAGTTTGAGAAAAGTTCAGGGTGTGGTGTTGTGGTTAAAATCGTGGTAAAGTTGTATTTTTTTAAAAATGCCGCCATCTCAGGTGTGTATTTCTCGCACAGCATAAAACCTTTTCGGTTTGCATAGTATAAAATCTTTGGATACCAATCAGGACCTGTAATTATTGTATATTCATTTTCGGTGGTGATTAATTTTAGGAAATCAGAGATGGTGCGTTTAGTTTGATATTTGTTTTGAGTGAGAGGAAAAGTTAGTTCAGCCACAAATTTTGGAAACACAGTTAATGTGATAAAAACAACAGTGATAAAAACAACAATACTATTTCTTCTTGTGAATTTATAAAAAAAAGCATAGAGAGATATTCCAATCATTATAGAAACTAGGGGGCTTATTGCCATCAGGTAATAGTTATGAATTGTATAGAGATTGAAAAAAACGATTATTACAAAAAAAGAACCGGATAGAGTACTGAAAAACAACAATGCAGTTTCTTTACGATGCTTCAGAGCGTACAAAATACCGAAAGGTAAGAAACAGACTAAATAAGCAGGCACCATAACGTGTAAATAATCTTTAATTCTAAGCCAGTTTTTGATTTCAAGCCTTTGTTTGAAAGTGCCGTAGTTCCAGTGAGCCATGTTTTTTGAAGTCAACCACGAAGTAAATGGTGATGAGTTCTTAACATAGTCGGCGTACATTACCCATGAGTAACCGGCAACAAAAGGGATTATGAAGATAATAAGTAAAAAAGCAAAAAATCTTTTGTTTTTTTTTAATGATATATTTAAAAACAGCTCTGCGGTATCATCATTGCCTTTAATAAAAAAATATATTACCAAAAAAATCATTAAAGGGAGAAAAGCAAAAACCGTGGTGATTTTAGTTAAATATGCAAAGATCCCAAATAGAGTCGAAAGATAAAAAAAGGACAGTTTGTCCTGTTTTTTTAGCCACTGGATAAAAAACAGTAAGTAACCCAGGGAAAATGCAACAGAGCAATAGTCAATCATACAAGTACGGCTCCAGTATATATTAAAAGGATTAAACAGGTAGTAAAACAGGATAAAAACAGGTAGTTGTTTTTCCTTAAAAACAAGTTTTGTAATCAGGTACAGGTATAACACTGATATATAAAAATAAAAAATACCGGTAATTCGACCGGCAAGATCAATATTGCTAA
The DNA here is from genome assembly GCA_039908095.1 of Nitrospirae bacterium YQR-1. NCBI lineage: Bacteria > Pseudomonadati > Nitrospirota > Nitrospirae bacterium YQR-1. The sequence goes on along the minus strand of JAMOBJ010000029.1, from coordinate 43,441 downwards.
TACCCAATTTCATTAACAATGCTGCGGTTAACTGAAAAGTTGGAAACTCAAATGGTATTTGCCATGGGGGGCCAAACAGAGGTGTTTCATAATTAAAGATTTTAATTCCTTCCATCACAAAATTCCGGATGGTTAGTGCTGTTTGAGTTTGTCTGTACGCATGGCTCTCAGTGATTGGTGAATTAATATTAACAAGTCTTATTGCAAGGGATAAAACAATAAAAAACCAAAACACAATTGTTGTGGTCTTGTCTTTGAGTTTAAAACTATTGTGCAATGTCAGTTTCTCCTGAAGCCTTAACTTAGTATCTCATATTTTATAAGGTTTGTCAATAAAAGTGTGGATCCCCAAAATGAGACAATCAGTTAAAATAGAGCTGGTTGTAATTATAGGAGGAAAGTAGATGAAAAACATTTGACAAAAAGCGATAAATATTATTAATCTTGTTGGTTAAATATGTGAAAATCTTAAAGAATAAGGATATAAGCAATATATGCAGCTAATATATCTGGACAATAACGCAACTACGATGGTTGCCCCTGAGGTAAAGGCCGCAATGCTTCCGTGGTTGGAGCAGCACTATGGGAATCCCTCAAGTGCCTACTCTTTTGCACGCAGCGTCTCAGAAGCCATAGAGCAGGCGCGCTCTCAGGTTGCCTCATTAATCGGCGCTAAACCGTCGGAGATAGTCTTTACAAGCTGCGGGACTGAAAGTGACAACACCGCAATTGCCTCCGCCCTGAGTGCCAATCCCATGAAAAAACACATAATTACAACAATGGTCGAACACCCCGCCGTGTTTAAATACTGTGCTCTTATGGAAACACGGGGTTACAAAGTGTCGTACTTACCTGTTGATTCCTTTGGCAGGTTAAATGTAAATGATTTGCATGCAGTAATTTCCCCTATAGATACGGCACTGGTCTCTGTAATGTTTGCTAACAACGAAACAGGTGTACTCTTCCCAATTAAGGACATTGGCCGGCTGCTCAGAGGGCAGGGTATAATTTTTCACTCAGATGCAGTGCAGGCTGCCGGAAAAATCCCAATAAATGTTAAGGAATTAAACCTTGACATGCTTTCCCTCTCCGGGCACAAACTCCATGCACCAAAAGGTATAGGCGCTCTCTATGTAAGGGAAGGACTGCCGTATCAACCGTTAATAATCGGGGGACATCAGGAAAACGGCAGACGTGCCGGCACGGAAAACGTTGCTTCCATAGTTGGCCTTGGTGTTGCCTGCCAATTAGCGGAAAGGTTAATTTCAGAAGAGGCCGCTTATCTGGCGAAGTTACGCAATAAGATTGAGGATGTACTTTTACGGGATTGCCCGGGCAACATGGTAAACGGCGACAGAGATAACCGCCTTCCTAACACTACTAACCTGAGCTTTGAGTACGTTGACGGCGAGGCCATCCTTATGATGCTTGATATGCAAAATATCTGTGTCTCCACAGGCTCAGCCTGCTCTTCAGGCTCCTCTGAGCCCAGCCGCATACTTAGCGCTATGAATGTCCCCCCTACAGCCATACACGGCTCACTGCGATTATCCCTTAGCCGCTATAACACTGAGTCAGAAATTGACACCGCACTTAATGCCATCACCACTGTGGTCAAAAAACTAAGAGCTATATCTCCTTTTGTTTAAAGACTTTAACCACGGCTTTGTTCTATACTAAACTGTGTTGCTTGTTTAAGAATAATACGACAGAGGTAATATGACAATAGTGCTGGTGGCAGGGGCAAGGCCTAATTTTATGAAAATCGCCCCACTTATCCATGAGTTGAATAAACTTGAGTTCTGCGATTATATACTGGTACACACCGGGCAGCACTATGATTTTCAAATGTCAAGGGTGTTCTTTGAGGAGTTTAAAATACCGGAGCCGGATTACTTTTTAAATGTGGGACCGGGAAGCCATGCAGTACAGACGGCTAAAATCATGATAGAGTTTGAACGTGTTTGCCTTAGCGAACTTCCGGAAATAATTGTGGTGGTCGGAGATGTTAACTCTACACTTGCCTGTGCTCTGGTAGCAAAAAAACTCAACTTAAGAGCTGCTCACATAGAGGCTGGACTAAGAAGCGGTGATATGGCTATGCCTGAGGAAATAAACAGGATTGTCACTGATTCCATTTCCGATTATCTGTTTGTATCGGAAAAAAGCGGTGTTACCAATTTAAAGAGAGAAGGGAAGGGGGATGCCCAGATTTTTTTTGTTGGAAATATCATGATTGACACTCTGTTTCACCAACTTGATAATCTTAAAAGAGCCGGAGTAAACGTTTCATCAACTACTGAAAAAGAGAAGTACGGGGTCGTTACCCTGCACCGGCCCTCCAATGTTGATAACAAAGAGGTTTGCACTGACATTGTCAATTGTCTTATTGAAATCTCAGAGGATATGGAACTGATTTTTCCGGTTCATCCGCGAACAAAAAAGAATTTAGATGATTTTGGTCTCACAGAAATAATACTAAAAAACTCTGATATACATTTAAAGCCTCCTTTGTCTTACAGTGAGTTTCTCGGCTTCTGGAAAGATGCCGCCGTTGTGTTTACCGACAGCGGCGGACTTCAGGAGGAAACTACCGCTTTAGGCATACCGTGTTTTACACTCAGGGATAATACCGAACGCCCAATAACCACTGAAATAGGCACTAACATAATCGTTGGCAATAAAAAGGACTCAATTATGGCGGCTTACGCCGATTTTAAAGCCGGAAGGTTAAAAACAGGTTCAGTGCCTGAGCTCTGGGACGGTAAAACAGCTCAAAGGATTGCAAAAATATTGATAGATAAGTTATGATTACATAGTATCGGCTGACACTGTATGAGTTGTTGCGCCTGTGGTAAAAATGTTAAAAGTCCAAAGTGGTTTTCAAAAGTTATTTCAGGCCGTTGAATAGTTCAGGAGGTGTAGAGTGTTTTTGCGTGAAAGAATTTTAAATGAAATTCCAAAGATACTAACTGTGGCCTTTACACTGCGCTATCTCAAACCCGTTCAAATTTATGGACGGGCCCTGTATATTCTTAAAAGGCAATTCTATCGCATCAACGGCCTTACGGTAGTGTGCAACAAAGCTGCAAAACTTAAACCTGCACTTGAAAAACTTCAGGAAACCACTATTACTTTCAGCTTTTTAAATATTAAGGAAACGTACCCGGTTACTTCCATAAACTGGATGGACAGGACAAAGGAAAAACTCTGGCGATACAACCTGCACTACTTTGATTTTCTTTTGATAAATAACAATTCCAATGGAAAAGAAAATGAAAAACTATATGTGCTCCTTGACTGGATTGAAAATAACGCTGATGACGCTGCCGAGGCATGGGAGCCGTTTGTTATTTCAAGGAGGGTTGTTAACTGGATAAAGTGGCTTACAGATTTAAAGTATAACTTTAATAATGATGATGAAATCAGGCGGTTAATATACGAATCCATCTATATGCAGTGTAAGCGGCTGTATCATGACATAGAGTATCACATTCAGGCAAACCATCTTTTTGAAAATCTGAAAGCTCTCTTTATAACGGCGGTATTTTTAATAGAAAAAGGCTATAAAGTAAGCTATTTTTTAAATAAGATGATTTTTAGTGCCGGTGAATTGATAATTGAGATTAACGAGCAGATATTTGACGACGGTGCCCACTATGAATCAACCCCCATGTACCATCAACAAATTCTATCAGGCATGATAGAAATCCACATGGTGGCGGAGAGGGCTCTGGAGATGGAAAATTTAGATTTCAGACAAATGGCAACAGTTGAACAATTGCACTGCCTGTGCAGTGCAAGGATTGAAAAAATGAGACGCTGGCTCTCTTTTATGCTACATCCCGATGGTAAATTATCCCTCTTCAACGACACATCACTCATAAAACCTAAAGAGCTGGATGAGGAACACGAACTGCTTAAATATACGGATGGTTTTGAATATTTTGAAAATTCAGGTTATTTTATCAGACATTGGGCAGGCGGATTTTATTTTATCATAGACTCAGGCAACCCCTCTCCCGGGTATCAACCCGGACATTCACACTGTGATTGCATGTCCTATGAGGTTTCACTTGCCGGCCAAAGGGTGATTGTTGACTCAGGGGTCGGCTCATACCAAAACCCTCAAATCAGAGCCTACTGCAGGGCTACCGCAGCCCACAATGTGCCCATGATTGAGGGTGTTGAGCAGTCTGAAATATGGGGGTTTTTTAGAATGGGCAGGCGCTCCGGAATTTTAGAAAGAAGTTATAATGTCAGGGCTGACACATTTTCTTGCTCGATGGCCGATTTTAGCGGAAATATTTTTGAAAGAAAGGTGGTTTTTGAAAAATATTCCTTAACGGTTACCGATACTCTTAAAAAACGAATCTCTGCCGGTGGGTTTAAAACCCTGATACATATACACCCTGATGTGTCAGTCAGATTGGAGGACAATAATAAGTTTCTTCTTTCAACTTCAAAGATTGTCTTTAATATTTTGTCTGACAATACTCTCAGCGTGCAACAGTCAAAGTATTATCCTGAATTCGGAATGGAATTGAACAACAACGTTATTATTGCGGAGCAAAATAACGGTAACACAATAAGTTATCAAATTAACTTTTAAAAGATAAACGTATAGCTTTAACAAACTTAATGAAGATACTTTTTTTTTCAGAGAATTTTCCACCTGAAGTAAATGCCGCCTCAACACGTGTGTATGAGCGCGCCTGCTATTGGGTTAAATGGGGGCATGACGTAACTGTGATAACCTGTGCTCCCAACTTTCCTCAGGGAAAGCTCTACAGCGGGTACAAAAACAAATGGCATCAGGTTGAGTATATCAACGGAATAAGAGTAGTGCGCGTCAAGACCTTTATCAGTAAAAATGAGGGTATAGCGCTACGAACGCTTGATTTCCTGTCGTTTAACATTACCGGTGTGGTGGCTGCTCTTTTTGAAGAAAAACCTGATGTTGCGATTTCGACCTCCCCGCAGTTTTTTGCGGCGGTGGCCGGATGGATGGTGTCGGAGGCAAAGGGAGTGCCGTTTATTTTTGAACTGGGTGATCTCTGGCCTGCCTCAATTGCCGCCGTTGGAGTTATAAAAGGAGAAAGTGTCTTGTTAAAAATGGTTGAAAAACTTGAACTCTATCTCTATGACAGGGCGGCACATGTGGTGTCTTTGACAAATTCATTTAAAGATGACCTCATACGCAGAAACGTCCCTGAAGATAAGATAACTGTGGTGATTAATGGGGTTGACTTACCGCGTTATAAGCCTATGCCTAAGGAGCCTGAGCTAACGAGTGCTCTTGGGTTTGAGGGGAAATTTGTCCTGGGTTATATAGGCACACAGGGCGCCGCACACGGCCTTGAAAATGCAATAGATGCAGCAGAGATTTTAAGAGATAACCACGAGATTTGTTTTTTATTTGTAGGAACAGGCTCTGAGCACGAAAAAATTAAAGTAAAAGTTGAGCAATTAAAGCTTTCAACAAATGTGCGTTTTGTGCCGCCTCAGCCTAAGGATGAGATGCCAAAATACTGGAGCCTCTGCGATGCAGCCCTTGTGCACTTAAAAGACTCAGATGTGTTTAAGACTGTGATACCATCAAAGATGTTTGAAGCTATGGGAATGGGGCTTCCTCTTATGGTTGTCTCCCCGCAAGGTGAGGCATCTGCTATTGTGGAAAGGGAAAATTGCGGGGTGTGGGTTCCGGCAGGAAATCCGCAACTCTTTGCTGAGAAAATCCTATTTTTGAAAGAAACCCCTGAGCAGTTGAGGAGTCTTTCCGTTAACAGCCTTGATGCTTCAAAAAGATATACGAGAGAAATTCAGGCTGAAAAAATGATTAAGGTGATAGAAGACGTTGTAAAGGGGAGGGCGGTTAAATGAGGTTGAGCAGGGTTTTAGTGACAGGGGCAAACGGCTTTATAGGGCGTGCGGTGTGCCCTGTTTTAGAAAATGCAGGGTTTAATGTACGTGCGGCCGTAAGAAATCTAAATGATGAGGTAAGGGAGATTTTACCTGAGGTTAAAGATTTTTGCGAAATAAAAGACATCGGGCCTGATGCTGTCTTTGGGGATGCCTTAAACGGAGTTGATGTGGTTGTGCATCTTGCCGCACGGGTTCATGTGATGAAAGAGTCGGCAACGGACCCTCTTGTGGAATTCAGAAAAGTCAATACCATCGGTACAAAGAGATTGTATGAGGAGGCGATGGCAAACGGCGTAAAGAAGTTTATTTTCATAAGTACAGTTAAAGTAAATGGTGAGAGAACAACCTCTAAGCCCTTTACAGAACATGACAAACCCAAACCTCAGGACTCCTATTCCGTATCAAAGCTTGAGGCCGAGGAAATCCTTAACGAGCTGTGGGCGTCGGGCTCTCCCACGGCTGTTACCATATTTCGTATTCCACTGGTGTATGGCCCGTATGTTAAGGGAAATTTTCTGAGGCTTCTAAAAATAGCCTCTAAAGGCGTCCCGCTTCCTCTCAGAAGCGTCAACAACCGCAGAAGTATGCTCTATGTGGGAAACCTTGTCAGCGCCATAGAAACCGCTATACACGATTTAAACAAGGGGGTTAAAACCTTCATGGTAAGTGATGGGCAGGACGTATCAACGCCGGAGCTTTTAAGGATGATTTCAGGTGAGATGGGCAAATCCGCCTTACTGTTTCCCTTCCCTCCGGTATTGTTAAAATTAGCCGGAGTGCTAACCGGTAAAGGAGCTGAACTGGACAGGCTTTTGGGCTCTCTTACTGTCTCAAATTACAAGATAAAGCTTGAGCTTGGATGGACTCCACCGTATGAGATTTCCTACGGCATTAGAGACATGGTTGCATGGTTTAACAGAATAAACGATACCGTTACGGAATAGAAAATGATATTTTATGTTTCGGCGGCAATTAGCGCCCTGTTTGCTTTCCTGATTTGGAAGCATGGCTTCAGATTATCTCTTGTTGACATACCTAATGTCAGAAGTTCTCACGCAAGCCCAACACCCAGGGGCGGAGGAGTGGGAATTGCCGTTGCTCTTTTGGTCTCAGGATTAATTACGGTTGATAACTATTGGGTGGTGCTCGTGGTATTTGCAATGGGGGTTCTTGGTTTTTTAGAGGATATATTTAGTTTATCCACGCTGTTACGGTTGATAGTTCAACTAACACTTTCGATATTTATGGTATATTTAACCCTTGGCATCCCACACACACCTGTTGAGATTTTACTTCTTATCTTTTGGTGTATTTTTTTGACGGCAACGGCAAACTTCTATAATTTCATGGACGGTATAAACGGTATAGCGGGAGTTACCGGAGTAGTGGGTTTTCTTTTTATGGCCATAATTGCTTTTTTAGGTGTAAAAGCGTATGAGGTAGGTTTTCTTGCAGTGATACTTTGCGGGGCTTGTGCCGGATTTTTACCGTTTAATTTCCCAAAGGGCAGGGTGTTTATGGGCGATGTTGGAAGTCTTCTTCTTGGTTTTGCATTTGCCGCTATGGTTATGAAAATGTCAACATCTCCAGGGACATTTATATGTCTGTCAATGCTGCTTTGCACCTTCTATGCCGACAGTGTTGTGACTATTTATTATCGTTTACGTTTAGGGGAAAATCTGACAAAGGCGCACCGGCGCCATCTTTATCAGTACCTGAGTAACGAACAAGGCATCCCCCAATGGAAAGTCACCACCCTCTATGCTTTGGTGCAATTTATAGCAGGTATCGTTGCCCTGTCTCTGTTAAAAGGACAGTTACGTTGGCAGGCGGGTTACCTGTTGGTATTTTTTCTGATATTTTTAATGGCATATTATGGGATAAAAAAGGGGCATCATGGTAAAAAGTGATAATCATAAATGCTAAAAATTTATTTGAACAGGAAGGGGTATAATACCCCTTCAACGGGGGTTTAGCAGGCCAAGGTTATAGGCTGCTTCCTCGTAATCAGGCTTCAGTCTTAGCGCCTCTTCATATTGTCTTTTAGCCTCCTCAACTCTACCGGCACGGGCATAGGCTGTGCCCAGATTATTATGAGCCTCGGCAAAATCAGGCTTTAGTTTAGCCGCTATGGTGTATTGTTTAATCGAATCACTAAGATTTCCAATCTCATCGTAGCAATTTCCAAGATTATTATGAGCCTCGGCAAAATCAGGTTTTAGTGCAACAGCCCTTTGATAGTGTTTCAGTGCCTCCGGTAAACGCTGAAGTTTAAAGTACAAATTTCCAAGGTTGTTATGAGTTGCCTCATAATCGGGCTCTATACTCAAAGCCTTCAGGTACTGCTGATGTGCGGCATTAAAATTTCCCTCTGATTCAAACATCAAGGCAATGTTGTTAATAGCCTCCGGAAATTCACTCTTACAGGCAACTGCCTTTGCATAATACGAAAAAGCAAGCTGCCTGTCACCCCTTTTTTCATAAATACCGCCAAGATTGTTAAATGCCTCTGCAAAATCAGGTTTTAACCTGATTGCTTCCTTATACTCCAACTCAGCCAACTCAGGTTTTTTTAACTTTTCATAAGCTTTCCCCAGATTGTACCTTGCCTCATAGTACTGTGGTTTTAACCTTACAGCCTCAAGGTACTCTTTAAGAGCACCTTCCGTCTGCCCTGCGGCAAACAACGCATTTCCAAGATTATTGTGTGGACGGGCTTTGTTTGGACTTTTTTGTACCGTATCCTGCCACAGAGCCACTCTGTCTCTCCACAGAGAGTTTCTCGCATAGGTCAACACTGTCAGTGTTACCGTTAACAGAACTGCAGGCATAATGAAATATTTTCTGAAATCCAGATTTTTTTCATTTAATTTTACCGTCATGCAAGAAACCCCTGCAAACACCGACAAAAACAACCCAGCAGCAGGTAAATACAACCTGTGCTCAAAGATAACGTCAGCTATCGGCACTATGGAGGACTCCACTGAAAGAGCTAAAAGAAACCATAAAATTCCAAATCCGGCTATCCTTGTTATATGACCGGCTTTTCTGTATAAATAAACAGACAATGCCAACAGTCCGAAAAGCAGTAAAAAAGAAGACACAACCCTGAAATCAAAGAAACTGTTAAAAATCGGGAAATCATAATCAAGATTCTGCCCTAACGGCAAAAACATAAGCCTTAAATATTGTACAATCACAGGGAATTGCGTAAAGAGATAGTCCCAGCGGGAAATTTCATCATAACTGGCCACAGATAGGCTCTCTGTCAACACACCTGTTTTAGCGGCGCCTCCATATAAAGTCAGCGGGATTATGGCTAGGGTTAAATAAAAAGGGGAAAGTTTCTTTAGTTTCTTTTTAATATCCTCTTGAAAAAATGAAAACTCAGTGAGAGTAAGCATAAAAGGCAATGTAAAAGCAGTTTCCTTTGTCTTCATAGCTAACACAGTGGAGATTAGAGCAAGTGCATAATAAAAAAACCTTTTTTTGGATTTATTTAGCTCTGTGGCCAGATAGAAAACCACTGCCGCCAGATAAAAAAGCGCCGAGAGGGAGGCAAGTCTTTGAACTATGTATGTGACCGCCTGTGTTTGAACCGGATGCAGAGCAAAAACTATCGCTGTGATAAATGGTAAATACTCATAGTGTTTACGAAATGCTGAAATAACCGGTGTGTCAAGTAACAGTTTTATCAAAATAAATACAAGTAGTGAGTTAATCAGATGCACTGTAATGTTAAAAACGTGGTAGCTGAAAACATCCGTACCAAAAAACCAATAGTTAAGTGCAAAGGTAAAATATCCGACAAATCGTGACTTAAACCCGTACTCCATAGTCCCTGATCCTACCCGCAATGGATTTATAAAATTCCTGTAGTCTTTAATCAGGGCATTATTAATGATGTTTCCTGCGTCATCCATATGAAAAGGAGCATCAAAGGTATTTGAGTAGGCAATCAGTGTTAAAACCAGGATTACCGCCGCCTGAACAAAGTGATTTCTTAGTAATTTCTCCAAGGCTTTCTTCATACCGCAATATTCTACAATTATACACTGATTTTTACTATTATACCAAATTGTATTCAATCGTCTAACTTCGTTGGCTTCTGGATAAATAAGTTTTGGGAAAATGCAAATGATAAAGAACGTACTTGGCTTGAAGTTGAGATGGGGCGGCATTTTCCTGAGTTCAAAGACTGGCTTAAAAAAAATCGGCAGAAATCTACAGAAGACAATACATCTGGTGCTGGAATTGATAAGCAATTTATTGCCTGACCTAAACGCCTCAAATTCCTGAAAAATAGCAAAAAACCAATCCCAAGTCCCTTTATTGTCAAGGGTTTTATGTCATTTCCATATATATTACAATATTTTGCATTAAAAAAAATAATGGTTGATTATCCATGCTGGATGGTAGTTTTCAAAAAAAGTTTGAAATGCTATAATTGCGTAGGATACTAAGGAGAGAGAGTAGGGGAAAGAAATGGCATGGGAATGTCCTAATTGTAAGAGAACCGGCCCGGACAGGATAGAGACGTGTCTGTGCGGGTATAATAGGGTTACGAAAGAAAATACAAAAGAGATTAAGAAAAAAGAGACACCGGAAGTAAAAGAAGAGCAAACAGAAATCATTGCCCCTCAGCAAAAGAATGAAGTACCTACGACTGAGACATTAGCAAAGAATATAAACAGGAAATTTACACGAAGTGAAAATATTGGTTTAATCGGCAGTCTAGGGAGAAGGGGAAGGTACAGAAGGGAAGGACTTAGATTGCCACAGGGCTAAAGCCCTTCGCAATGACGGATTTAGATATAGTCTTAATGGCACCCCCCGCCGTCATTGCGAGCGAAGCGAAGCAATCTCATTCTTTGAAGGGAACACTATATGGAAGGGCTTAGATTGCCACAGGGCTAAAGCCCTTCGCAAT
>JAMOBJ010000029.1:0-32487 GCA_039908095.1 Nitrospirae bacterium YQR-1 | reverse complement strand
CTCATTCTTTGAAGGGAACACTATATGGAAGGGCTTAGATTGCCACAGGGCTAAAGCCCTTCGCAATGACGGATTTAAACATAGTTTTAATGGCACCCCCCCGCTGTCATTGCGAGCGAGCGAAGCAATCTCATTCTTTGAAGGGAACACTATATGGAAGGGCTTAGATTGCCACAGGGCTAAAGCCCTTCGCAATGACGGATTTAAACATAGTTTTAATGGCACCCCCCCGCTGTCATTGCGAGCGAAGCGAAGCAATCTCATTCTTTGAAGGGAACACTATATGGAAAGACATTTTTATGTTTATATTATGACAAATAAAAATAATACTGTTCTTTACACCGGAATAACAAATGATCTGCAAAGAAGATGTTATGAACATAGAAACAAATTGATTGAGGGTTTTACAAGTAAATATAGTATTTCAAAACTTGTATACTATGAAATATATAACACAGCGGAAAGCGCAATTACGAGAGAGAAGCAAATAAAAAATGGTTCAAGGCAAAAGAAGTTAAACATCATAAATGAGAATAATCCTGACTGGAATGATTTATTTTTGGATTTATGAGACAGTGATTTTTAAAAAAACTGTTTAAATGAGTATGATTTTAAAGGGCTTAGATTTGTAATGCCCCCCAAAAGTCAAGACAATTTCAACCTCTACATCTTCAACATGTCCACTACCGTATGGAGTCAGTATATTTTTCTTTCAGCCACAGAAGCACTGAGTAAAAACACTGTGAAAACTGCAAGAGGTAAAACCTGGCAAAAAAGCCTCTCAAGGGCTGTACCAAGCTGCCAATTGAGATCATGCGGAGTAACTACAAAGACAAAAAAGTATCCGGTTAAAATGAACACAACAGTGAGCAACAAAAAAACAGAAGGAATATAATATTTCCTGACAGGTGTAACTCCGGATATAACCAAAAACATAATTGCTGCAAGAAAAGAAAAACCAAAATTGGTTTCACCGTATGGAATACACATAGACAGAAATGATTTAAAAATTGTCTTGTATCTTCCAATATCTATGATTTTACCGTATGTTTCACTTCCGACGGAGCTGATGATATCATTAGGTGGAGCAATTTTTAATTTAAACATAATAAGGAAAACTATTACCGGCGCCATTGCTGCAAAAATAAACGGCAGTTCCCTTAAAAACTCTCTCAGTTTGCCTGCTAATGACATTGTTACAAAACGGGCAAGCAAAAAACAGGCAATAAATAACAATCCCTCGTTTTTAGTCCATGCGGCAAACCCCAGAGACAACCCACAGAGGACGAGGAATTTTTTTTTGTTTTCATTAATGGAAGTGTCTTTAATAACGATAAATACTGAAGCCGCAAGAAAGAAAAAACCAATTGGTATATCTGCGTACTGCATAGTGCCGCTTTTAAGGTAAGTAAAAGCCATAGCCATAACCAGTACAGATGCGCCGCCCTGTATTGTTCCCTTAAAGTATGAAATTGAGTTAAACAGCAGAATCAGTGTTGAAAAGGTAAAAATAAACGCTGTCGTCTGAGCAACCGTCACGCTGTGCCCGTCTGTGTATTTCCACCACCTTGAGACTGTAAGCGGCAACAAGAGGGGATAGTCGGGATGAGACCAAAGTATGTGAGATGAAAAGGCATCTTTCCAGAATGCTTCATTTTTAAACAAAAACTTTGCTCTCAAGTTCCAAATTGACCATGCATCCCACCCTCCGTGAGGATTCAACCTGAGATTTTGAATAAATATCACTGTCACTAAAGAAAGTACTATAAACATGGGTATCAAATAATAGATACTGTTGTTTTCACTTATAGAATGTCCGCTTAATGATGACTTTCGTTTGCTCAGATATATCGCTGCAGCTAAGCTCAGAGCTCCATCAAAAGCATATGAATAAGTTAACTTAGAAGATATAATGAGTGTTAGAAAGGACAGCAGAGATACGATGGCAAACCCAAAAGGCAGCGCTGTCAGAGCTTTCATGAGTGAACCCGTGCGGGTTGAGGCAGGAAGGTTTGACGAAATCAAAAACCCCGCAAAAAAAGGTAAAACCATAGGCCAAATGCCGCTTAGTTCCATTTTAACGGCCCGTCACTAAACAAAAAAATACCGTTATGAAAATCTACATACTGAAAGTCTGCGTATTTTAATTTACCGCTTAAAGCATCCAAATCAACCATACCGTGGAAATTTGCCAGTACAATGTGAGCCTTGCCGCTGTTTTTCAATATTACAGGTGCAACTGCATACTGGGCAAGATAGTACTCGGCAACATTGTCTCTGTCTGACAGATACCTTACCACTGATCTGTATGGCAAATATCTCAGGGCTGCCTCATACCTTCCGGTATATCTCAAAAGTTTGTCATCACCCGGATGTTTAAAAATTTGTTGATTGCCGGTAAAAATGAATATATTATAAATAACAGACATTACAGAGATAATTATTACGGCAATTTTAGTTCTCATCGTTAGTCCTGTAAAATACGTTACATTAAAGGCACTGTCATTTTTTACTTAGATCTCTTAAAATCGCCTTTTTAATGCAGCTTGCAAAGCATTGTCTTAGTTGCAGGTCGGCAATGACGGCGGTTATTTCCTCTATATACTCATTATCACTTTCTCTCAGAACTGTCGGGCAATTGTTAGCATTTACATCGCTTTTGCGCTTACCCTCATGGATTTGGCTAACACGAAATTTTATGTCATTTAGTTTAAAGTCCTGAAGCTTTGAAACTATTGTGCCTTTATAAAAGTGCAGTTCTTTAAGCCAAAGCTCAGAGGTTACATTGACAGTGAGGCGGCCATTTTGTAAAAAAACAGGCTGCGTATTATCGGCAACGGCACCTTTAAATATATTGTCCCATCTGTATTTTATCCTCTGTAAATTAAAGCCGTCCTGTATTCCCAGATCATTGCTCAGAGACTCAAACAAAGATGCGGTTGTTATCATCTAATCGGAATGACTCTATATTGCCTTTGTAACGAATCCGGAACGTAAACATCTTGTGCAGACGACAATTTTCATAGGTCCCTTGTCGGTTTTAGCCTTTACTTTCTGAAGATTTGGTTTAAACCACCGTTTGGTTTTATTATTTGCATGGCTTACATTGTTACCAACAGTCTTTATTTTGCCACAAACACTACATGCTGCCACCTTTTATGTCCTCCTTAAAATTAGCTGATATTTCCCTTATAAGTCTTACTGTGCTTGTAAGATGATTATTGTAACACAAAACAGGCATATAAATTCAAGCGGGTTTTTTTTATCCCGGCATACAATCATTTAATACACGGGATTTTTACATTAAAGCACGTGCCCTTATTAACAAAAGATGTAAGTGATATTGTCCCTTTGTGTTTTTCAACAACCCTCTTTACACTGTAAAGACCAAGCCCTGTGCCTTTTAAGCTCTCCGGCGCCTGAAAATACTCATCAAAAATCTTTTCATGGTAACATTGCTCAATACCCCTGCCGTCATCCTCTACCGACAGTAGCAGCTCATGTCCGGATTTCTTTAAATTTATATTTATTGTTTTGCTTGCATATTTTATGGCGTTTCCGATAAGATTCTCCGTCATGGTTTTAACCTGATACAAATCAGCCATAACCGAAACTGAAACATCCCCAAGGCTCAACATGCCGGGGTGGCCGTTAACAGTCAACTGAATACCTCGTCTTTCCATCTCCGGCATATAATTCATCAAAACAGACGCCAATATTTCGTTATATTTTATTTCTTTTGGATTAAAAGTCATTGTGGTGTATTTGTTTTTAAGTGAATGAGAGGTCACCTCAATTACATCCAAAATATCTCCGGAAGCGTCATTTATGATTTTCACAACATCTGCTTTTTCTTTATCAGTTTTAACTTTACCGTCAAGATACCTGTTTGCATAGCCCTTGATGGCAATCACAGGGGTTTTTAAGTCATGAAGAAGAACCGAGATAAAACTTTCCCTCTGGTTATTTATAGTCTCCTCGTAGAGTTTTTTTTCTGTAATATCATGAAATGCTATAACCGTTCCCTCTACAGAACCATTTTCATTCGTTATGGGTGATATGCAGCCGTTAATATAAATCTTATCTCCGGTCTTAGTTATGACAACCCTGTCCCTCATCTGTACCTTTACCTTACACAGGTTCACATTATGAAAATGCCCAAGGCCACTTTCCTGCCCCTCCGGATTAAACACTGAAGTTATATGCCTGCCCAGAGCTTTCTCTTTATTATGGCCTGTCAGTTGCTCAGCCACAGGATTCATAAACACAATACAGCCCTCTCTGTCTGTGGCTATGATGGCATCCCCGATACTCATTAGTACCGTGGAGAGCCATTGCTCGCTTTCCTTAAGACGAGTTTGAAGTTTGTGTTTGTAGAGGGCCATCTCTATTGTGGTGCGAAGTTCTCTGTCTTCAAACGGTTTAAGCATATACCCAAAGGGCTCGGTAATTTTTGCACGCTCAAGCATTTCCTCATCGGCATAAGCAGTAAGATATACCACCGGAATATCAAACCGGAGTTTTATTATGTCAGCCGTTTCGATGCCGTCAAGCTCCCCCTGAAGCATTATATCCATAAGAACGAGGTCAGCACCGCTGCGGTTTAAGCTGCTTATCGCCTCCGCCCCTGAGGGCACAGCGCCGGTAACCTCATAGCCTAACAACTCAAGGCTTCTCTTAATGTCTTTTGCTATTATTGTTTCATCTTCAACTACAAGAATTCTTTTTTTCAACATGTTGGTTTAAAGCGTTCCTAAAAACTAAAAAGGTAAATTGAAAACAAGTGAATGTTCTTTTTCTACAACCTGAACACGGTTTCTGCCCTTGTTCTTTGCAATGTACAGTGCATAGTCGGCCTTTTTTATAAGTGTATGTGCTGATTCCGAGCCTAGGTACTCAGAAACTCCAAAGCTGCATGTAACGTGCCCGACATGGGAAAAGTTATAATTCTGAACCATCTCACGAAGCTTCTCGGCAAGCTCTGTTGCACCAACCAAAGTGGTCTCAGGAGTTATAACTACAAACTCCTCACCTCCGTAACGGGCAAAAATATCGGTTTTCCTTACATTTGCTGAAACAATCTCAGTCAGTTCCACTAACACCGCATCTCCGGCCTGATGTCCGTATGTATCATTTATTGACTTAAAGTGGTCTATATCAAATATTATTAAAGTTAAACCGGTTTTATATCTCTCTGTGCGTACTATTTCTTTTTCAAGCTCATCTTCAAACTTTTTCCTGTTATAAATAGTAGTAAGCGGATCTTTACAGGCTAAATCCTGAAACATTTTTCTTTCACTTTCTATGCCTGAGATGTCGGTGAGGGTTATAAGGTATCTGTCTGTGTGTTGAATCTCCGGTATTTGTGTTGCTCTTATTAAGTACGCTCCGGCTTCGCTTTTAAGCTGTTCTTTCCCTGCCATATACACGATGTACTCACTCTCTTTTCCGTGAATTACCTCTGTTATCCATTCTGTGAAGTTTTTGTTCTTATAAAAGGCGTCATCCTTTGCTACTAAGAACCTGTTTATGTTTGTCCCTTTAGCCTGAAACTCCTCAAACGTACAGTATCCGAGAAAATGCAAAAATGATTTGTTCAGAAAAAAAATATCATCCACATCTGTTATCATTAAAAAAGCCGGATTGTTATCGAGAATGGTTTTAATAAATTCGTTTTTTGCGTCTATTTCCTTTTGTTGAGATATGCTTTTTGCAACCTTTACCAAAACAGAAAAAAGGTCTTTACTGTTTATTGGTTTTTTTATGTATTTTACCACCCCTATCTCAATTGCTTTAAGAAAATAGTCCTCATCATTGTAAGCGGTAGTCAGTATAATGGGTACATCCTCTTGTATTTCTCTGATGTTTTGTGCCATTTCAATGCCGTTCATCTGGGGCATTCTTATGTCGGTAATCACGATATCCGGACTCTGCTGTTTAAAAAGCTCCAGACCTTCTCTTCCGTTTGCGCCCACAAAAAGGGTATTAATCCGTCGTCTCAAAATACGGGCCATACTTTCCCTTATCATATCCTCATCTTCAACGTAAAGGATACGTGTCCGGTTTAAATAAGGGTCAATTAAACTGTTTGCAAAAAGTTCTTTTTTCATATTCCTCTGTATCTTTAAGTTAACACCTATTCTAAATAAAATATGAATAAAATATAAAGAGCCGGCGTAACCATATAAACTTTATTTTACGATATTTTTTTTAAATACCCCTCAATAAGTAAATCAGTTCCGATCTTTTTGCTCTTCATGCCGTAAACCTGACAGGCTATATCAAGAGCAACGAAGGTTTTGCCGCCTACGGGAGTATAAACACCGGCGCCGCCAACTATTTTTGGAGCTACAAAGACCATTATCTTATCAACAACTCCCTCTCTTACGGCATAACCGGCAAGAGATGAACCTCCTTCTATTAAAACTGACGAAATCTCACGCCTGCCTAGCTCTGTCAACAGCCAGTTCATATCCACCTTGCTGCTGTCATAGTACAAGTACTCTATGTCACCATGAGGCTCTCTTTGTACTTTCTTACGGGTAACAAAGATTGTTTTTGGAGGAGTACTCATAATATTAAAATCTATCGGAGTCTCAAGCTCAGGGTCAATTACAACTCTTACCGGGTTCTTACCCCCTTTTATACGTGCCGTCAGCTTTGGATTATCCGCTTTTACAGTACCTGAAGCGGTAAGGACGGCATCAACTGAACTTCTTAAACTGTGCACAAGACGGCGTGAGCGTTCACAACTTATCCACTTTGAAAGCCCATCCGGTGTGGCTGTTTTACCATCAAGTGTCATAGCGGATTTTAAAATTACAAACGGCTGTCTTGTAGTTATATATTTTATGTAGAACTCATTAAGAGCTGTGGCTTCTTCTTCAAAAATCCCGACCTCAGTCTTTATCCCTGAGCTGTTTAAAATCTCAACCCCCTTACCTGCCACCTGAGGGTTTGGATCAAGCATGGCAATGCAGACGTCTTTAATTCCGGCGGATATTATACGCTCTGTGCACGGAGGGGTTCGCTTGGCGCTGTGGCAGCATGGCTCAAGAGTTACAAAAAGTGAGGCCCCTTTTGCCTGCTCACCGGCCTTGTCAATGGCCAATGGCTCAGCATGAGGGGTGCCGGCTTTTTTGTGATAAGCTTCCGATATTATCTTCCCATCCTTATAAAGCAATGCCCCTACCATTGGATTAGGACTTGTTTTACCCCTTGCCCTTGCTGCAAGCCTAAGACACCTTCTCATCAAGCCAACTTTGTCCATGAATTAGTATTATACTACATTAGGGTTATTAAAGGAAGTTTCGGGAACCGGTAATACCAAATAGCAGTTAGAAATAAACACAGGTGGCTGGGAGGAAGGCGGCGCTTTATACCAAGTAGCAGTCAAAAGAGTAACGAGGCGGCAAGGAGAAAGCGACACCTCCCTTTACAGGGGAAAGGGGAGACGTCAAGGAGCTTTTGACAAAGTCAACAAAGTTAGACGATTGAATGCAACTTGGTATGACAGATAAACAAACACTTGGAGGAAGTTTTTACGAGAATTGGATTTTTGAAATCTCAGGCAAAATCCTGTTACAATCATAAATCAATGTTGACTCTTGATTCCATTAAAGACATAAAAATATACCAGAGAAAGGGCGGCTACCGTTTTTCCATAGACCCGTTAATCCTTTGCGATTTCGTAAACGCCGAAATGCCGAAACTGATAGCTGATTTTGGCGCCGGCTCCGGGATTATCGGAATTCTACTTGCTAAAAAATTTACTAATGCAGGTATTCACTTACTGGAAATCCAGGAAACCCTGGCAGCACTTGCAACAAAAAACGTGGAAATCAACGGCCTTAAAAACCATATCAACATCCATACCATTGATATAAAACAAGTCAACGGTTACTTCAGCCAAAACTCATTCGATATAGTTGTTTCCAACCCCCCTTACCGTAAAGCTACAGCCGGTGAAATCTGCCCGGACCCTGAAAAAGCAGTTGCAAGAGCCGAAATTAAAATCACTTTTAGTGACATCGTCAAGTCGGCTTTTTACTTGCTCAAAGGTAAAGGAAAACTTGTCTTTATTTACCATCCCTCAAGATTTATTGAAACCACAGAAATCCTGAGGGAAAATAATTTTGAGCCTAAACGAGTTAAATTCATACATTCAAACATAAATTCGGAAGCAAAAATGTTTTTAATGGAGGCTATTAAGGAGGGAAAACCTCAACTAATACTTGAATCTCCGCTCTTCCTCTACGAAACCCAAGGACAGTACAGCACAGAGGCATTAAAAATTCTTGATAAAACTATTCCTTAATTTTTTAAGAAATTACTGGTTTTATTACCTGCTCAATAGGTTATAATACAGGCGGGTATGATTGAAAATAGTTTTTCGATTTTAGACGGTATAGGTGAAAAAGGTGAAAAACGTTTATGGAGCCGCGGGATATGTACATGGCAGGACTTCATAAAACAACAGAGTATCCCCTTTTTAAGCGATAACCACAAAGGGCATATTGACGGTAAACTGGAGCGCTTTACAAGGAGCCTCAGGGACGGCAACCAGGAGGATTTCAACAAATCAATAAAGCGAAAAGAGCACTGGAGACTGTTTGAACGCTTCAGAGAAGAGGTGGTTTGCCTGGATATCGAAACAAACGGACTGCCTTGTAAGGCCGGCGGCTACGTTACTATGGTGGGACTCTATGATGGATATGACTACAACTGCCTGATAAGAGGCAATAATTTAAACAGGGAAACTCTTTTGAGAGCCCTGAAACCCTTTAAGATGTTAATAACTTTTTACGGCTCCGTCTTTGATATTCCCTTTTTAACTAATAACTTTTCTCTGGAGCTGGATATGCTTCACTTTGACGTATGTCTGGAGGGCAAGAGGGTAGGGTTAAAAGGGGGACTGAAAAAAATAGAAAGCCTTCTGGGAATACTCAGAGATGATGATGTGGTGGGAATGGACGGTTTTGCCGCCGTGAGATTGTGGCAGATGTATAAGCGCGGCTATGGAGAGTCACTGTCCACCCTGATTAAATATAACAAGGAAGACACGGTTAACCTGCTTACTATCAGTGAGAAGGTTTATCAACAGCTTAAAAGTTCAACAGGCATTTATGATTACATAGCACAGAGCACAACAAATGGCCAAAACAGCACATCAGCCGGATAGAAAAAATATCTTAAGGGATTTTCTGCTTTATTTAACTGCTGAAAAGGGAGCTTCCATAAACACGGTAAATTCTTATGAACTGGACATTAAGCAGTTTCAGGCCTACATATCCGGGATTAATGAATCACTTGAGACTTTCAAAAGACAAGACATAGTCGGGTTTGTTGAGCAGTCTAAGGACAATCAGTACTCAATAACTTCAATATGCAGGTTTATTTCTACAATCAGGACTTTTTGTAAGTTTTTGGTTGTTGAGCGGATAAGGGAAGATGATCCTGCCGAGACAATAAGGCTTCCTAAGAAGTGGGATACTGTTCCTAAGGCATTGAGTTTTGAAGATGTTCTGTCAATTCTGGATGCAAGGGTTTCAGGCAAGATGGTTTTAAGAGATAAAGCAATGCTTGAACTACTGTATGCTTCAGGGCTTCGGGTAAGTGAGCTTGTCAATGTAGAAGTTGACAGAGTGAATTTTCAGGCAGGTTTTCTAACGATAACCGGAAAGGGCTCAAAAGACCGTATTGTTCCTATGAATCCACGGGCTCTTTTATGCATCAAAGAATATATGGCCGGCCTGCGTCAGGATTTACTAAAAGGTAAAACGTCTCCTTATCTTTTTTTAAATTATAAAGGTGAAGTGATGACAAGGCAGCGTTTTTGGCAAACGCTTAAAAATTACGGTAAAGCCGCCGCAGTGGAGCTTACCCCGCACACGCTGAGACACTGCTTTGCAACGCATTTGCTTGACGGAGGGGCAGATCTGCGCTCCGTTCAGAAAATGCTGGGACATGCCGATATTTCCACCACTCAGATATACACAAAAGTAACAACAGAACGGATTAAGACAGAATATAAAAAATACCATCCACGTGCATAGAAACGTGCGGAGAGCTTATGGCATTGATACTTGTAACAAATGACGACGGTGTTTATTCAGAGGGCATATTAGCTCTGCAACGGGTTCTGAGTGAAATAGCTGAGGCTGTTATAATAGCACCTGATCGGGAACAGAGTGCAACCAGCCATTCCCTTACCATGCACAGACCCCTTAAAGTGACTGAGATCAAAAAAAATATCTATACTGTAAACGGAACTCCCACCGATAGTGTTGCTTTGGGAATAGGTAAGGTTCTGGGAAGAACTCCTGATTTGATAGCATCAGGGATTAACAAGGGCGGGAACCTTGGTGATGACATCACCTACTCAGGCACTGTCTCCGCTGCGATAGAGGGTACAATTCTGGGTGTTCCATCCTTTGCCATTTCAATGGTTGGAGAGAAGGATTATAATTTTCCGGTGGCGGCTGAGTTTGCCCGGCAGTTAGCTAAAGTTATACTCGAGAAAAGCCTTCCTAAAGATACATTAATTAACGTAAATGTACCAAATGTATCTAAGGAGGAGATAAGAGGCTTGAAATTTACAAAGCAGGGAAAAAGGGTTTACAATGGTTCCATAAAAGAGACATTTGATCCATGGGGGAGACTTCATTATTGGATAGGCGGGGGTACGCCTTCATGGGCTGATGATGAAAACACGGATTATCTGGCCGTGGAGTCAAAGTATATTTCCGTGACTCCTCTTCATTTAGACTTAACAAATTATGACGCACTGAGCTGCATAAAGAGGGACTGGGCTCAGATTTTGTAGGTTTGTATAAAATGGACAAATACGCAAAAGAAAGACAGCTTATGCTGCAAGAGCAGTTAGAGCGACGCGGCATAAGTGATAAAAAGGTGCTGGAGGCTATGCTTAAGGTGCCAAGGCATTATTTTGTGACAGAGGAAAACCTCTGCAGGGCTTATGGTGATATGGCGTTGGAGATAGGCTGCGGGCAGACTATATCGCAGCCTTATATGGTGGCCGTTATGACTGAGTTGCTTGAATTAAAGGACACTGACAGGGTGCTTGAGATAGGCACAGGTTCGGGGTATCAGGCGGCGGTTCTTGCCGAGATAGCAAATGAGGTTTATACGGTGGAGAGGATAGAGCAGCTTGCAACGGAGGCAAAGGAGAGGTTTAAGTTAATTGGAAAAGAAAACATTTTTTTTAAAGTATCAGATGGAACTCTTGGATGGCCTGATTATGCCCCTTACGATAAGATTATAGTAACAGCAGCGGCTCCAACCGTACCTGCGCCTTTGATAGAGCAGCTTTCATCTGAGGGCGGCATACTTGTAGCGCCTGTTGGAAGCCGCTATCGCCATGAACTTTGCAAAATACGCAAGTCCGGCGATAAAATGTTGGAAACCCGTCAGGTTCAGTGTATATTTGTTCCACTGATTGGCGCATTCGGATTTGATAAATAGAAGAGGGGGAGGTTAAGGGGGGGAGGATAAATGAAAAAAGCCTGTTTTTATGAAACACTACCGGAGGGTGTTGTTAAATGTAGTCTCTGTGCGCACAGATGCACCATAGGGGTGGGAAGGCGCGGCCTTTGCGGAGTAAGGGAAAACATAGACGGTGTTCTTACGGCTCTGGTGTATGGTTCAGTCTGTTCAACACAAGTTGATCCTATAGAGAAAAAGCCTCTTTTTCATTTTAAACCCGGCTCCCGCACATTTTCTATTGCAACTGTTGGGTGTAACTTCAAATGTCTGCACTGCCAGAACAGTTCGATTTCTCAGTATCCTAAAGAACACGGTGGTGCTGTAACAGGGTATCCGGTAACGGCTGAGGCTATTGTGGCTGCAGCAATTTCCGACAGGTGTGAGAGCATTTCTTATACATACACGGAGCCGACGATATTTTATGAATTTGCTCTGGACTGTGCGATTTTAGCTGCGGAGAAGGGACTCAAAAATGTGTTTGTAAGTAATGGGTTTATGACTGAGGAAAGTGCCGAGGTTATAATCCCCTACCTTCATGCCAACAATATAGATTTAAAGGGAGACGCAACTTTTTATAAGGAAATCTGCGGCGGGAAAATAGAGCCTGTAAAGGACACTATAAGGTTAATGAAAGAGGGCGGGGTCTGGGTTGAAATTACAACTCTTGTGATTCCCGGGCTTAACGACACTGAGCGGCAGCTCAGGGATATAGCGCAATTCATTGTCTCTGTTGATGATACAATTCCATGGCATGTCAGCCGGTTTTACGGTACCTATAAGATGACAGACAGACCCGGGACTCCGGCGGAGACGCTGCGTAGGGCATATGATATCGGGTATGAGTGTGGGCTTAAATATGTGTATCAGGGAAATATTCCCGGCGTGGGAGGGGAAAACACAAGCTGTCCGGCCTGCAAAAAACTCCTTATTGAGAGATACGGGTTTTCGGTCATTTCAAATGCGCTAAAGAACGGCAACTGCCCCCACTGCGGCACTGCTATTGCCGGGGTTTGGTAAGTACTGTCACGGGTCGCAAGAACTGGTTGTTCAGAAAGTGAGTTATTTAAGAAGCCCTAACAACCGGAACATGACAGCCATTAAACAGGCCTGTGCTATTAACATGGCAGCTACCCACTTGATGATGTCGGACTTGGAAGATTCCATTTTAACTTCGAGTTCAGCTTTTAAATTGGCGATGTCTCCTTTAGTAGCTCCACTTTCAGCGCTTGATTCCTGCGCTACCTTAATTGACTCAGACAAGCCCTTTGCTTGTTCTTCTGAAAAGCCGGATGATTTAAGTATCTCAAATACTTTTAATGTATCAAAAGTCGATGCTGCCATAGCTGCCTCCTTACTCTTTCCCTCTTATATTATAAAAAAGTTTGGGCAGGCTGTCAACCCTCTTGACAAAACCCCTTTACGCGCAAAACCGCCTTAATTTCCTTGATCGCCAGCGCAATAGAGCCGGCGTTTTTTCTGAAAAGTTCACCGGCCTTTTTGCCCATTTCGGTTGTTGCGGCATTGTTGTTGAGCAATTCAAGCAGAGTTTTGTACAAGCCGGAGGTATCGGCTCTTATAGCAGCTCCGGTTTCAAAGAAATCTTCCGACATTGGAAAATTATCCATAAATGGTCCGGTAACGATTGGTTTTTCCCAGAAAGCAGGTTCAAGGAGATTATGACCTCCCTTTGGTACGAAACTCCCACCAACTACGGCAATATCGGCGGCACCGTAGAGTGCCGAGAGCTCCCCGATTGTATCCAGCAGCACAACGTCAGGCAACGTGCCGGTTAAATTAGTCCGCCTCTGATACTCTGTATGCTGTGATTTTAAAATCCTCTCAGCCTCATTAAACCGCTGCGGATGACGAGGTGCTACTATTAACGACAGTGTGTTTATCTCCGCCTTGAGTTTTTTGTAACAAGATAGTATCAGGCGCTCCTCTCCCTCATGTGTGCTGCCCATTACTATCAGGGGTTTGGACATCTTTAAGGCCCACGGAGGAATCTCTCCGGCAGGCGTTACGTCAAACTTAAAATTCCCAAGTGTGCTGACCCTGTCACTTCTTGCGCCAAGCTTTACTATCCGCTCACTGTAGATTTCACTCTGCATTCCAAAGAAAGATATTTTAGAAAATAATTCTTTCATAAAAAACCGTATTTTACTGTATCCTCTGAATGACTTATCCGAAATCCTGCCGTTTAGTAGCATTATTGGAATATCTCTTTCCGACATCTGAAAAAACACCTCAGGCCAGAGCTCCGTCTCCATAACTATAAACAAATCCGGGTTTATACTCTCTATTGCGCGTTTGACGCAAGCCGGGGTATCAAAAGGCACATATACAACTTTCCCGACACCCCTGAGCCGCTCTGTTGCCGTCTGCCGCCCGGTATCCGTTACTGTTGAAAGCACAACGTGAGGGGTAATCTCTGTTATAATTTTTTTAATTAACGGCACTGCCGATATTGTCTCACCCACTGAGACGGCATGAACCCATATGACTGTGTTTTTGTGGGTTTCAGGTATGGCGGCCTCATCGGCAGAGCTGCCGTCACGTCTGTTTTTTTTTAAAATAAATGGATAATGTCCGATTCTTTCCGTAAGCCACTTTCTACGTGAGCCGGGGGACCGTTTAAGGTACTGATATGGAAGTATAGGTATAAGCGCTGCTAAATATAAAAGTCTGTAAAGTAACATCATAGTGTCGTTACATCCGCCGGCTTAGTCGCCTGTCAGATTGGCAATGATTTTTACAACCTCATCCGTAGGATTTTTTGATTCAAACAAAGCCCTAAGCCTTTTAAAGTCCTCTGTCATTGTCTGTCTTTTTGCGCTGTCTTCATACAAGCTGAGTATTTCATCTGAAATACGCCCGGCTGTGGCCTCATCCTGAATCAATTCCTTTACCACCTCACGCTCCATGATTAGGTTTGCAAGGTTTATGTGGCTGACGTCAATAATAAGTTTTGCTATTCGAAATTCAAAAGCAGGCATTTTATAAAACACCACAAGAGGTATCCCCATCAAGGCAGCCTGAAAAGCCGCTGTGCCGGACTTTATTAACGCCACATTGCTGAGGGCCAGCACATCCAGAGACCTTTCTGTTACAAACCTGACTCCATGTTCCTTAAGAACGGCAAAAAGTCCTTTATATTTATCAATATGCAGATTAGGAGCTACCGCTATGACAAATTGAAAATCCGGACGTACGGCCTTTATCAGTTTAATAGCCTCCACTATTACCGGAAGGTGCCGCTTTAGTTCACCGTCTCTGCTGCCAGGGAAAATTCCAAGTACCGGGGCCCCTTGCTCTATCGAGAATTCCTCTCTGAGCATGGCTGCATCTGATACGTGCTGCATCAGCTCTTCCATTGCAGGGTGACCAACAAACTCACAGTCAGTCCCCTCCTTTTCATACATTTCCGGTTCAAACGGCAGTATTGCCGCTATTATGTGTGAACGCTCCGCTATCTTTTTGATGCGCCCGGTACGCCACGCCCACACCTGAGGGCTTACATAATAAAGAACCTTTATGCCATACTTTTTAGCCGCCTTTGCCACAAGAAGATTAAAATCAGGGAAATCTATCAGCACTAAAACATCCACTCTTTTAGTTTTAAAAATATCTGTAAGCTTTCTGTACGTGTCAAATAGTTTTTTTACTGAGGAAATAGCTCCAAAGATGCCAAATGCGCTGGTTATGCCGGCAATGAGTTCAACCCCCTGGTCTTCCATCCTTTTGCCGCCCACCCCTAAGAGGTAAACATCCGGCCACTTATCCTTTAACTTTTTAGCTAACAGAGCGCCGTATAGTTCACCGGAGGACTCCCCGGCTATAATCATTACCCTTAAAGGCATAACCTGATAATGTCAGCCACCCTTTTTATATCCTCCTGCAGCATCTCAGGATACACCGGCAGTGAGAGGACCTCAGAGGCCGCCTTTTCCGACACCGGCAAGTCTCCGCGTTTTAATCCCTGCCCCTCAAGCGCCTCCTGAAGGTGCATAGGAAGCGGATAATATACTACTGAGGATATTCCCTCTTTTGAAAGTGTCTCTTTTATCTTATCCCTGTGTGGGGAGCGTATAGTATATTGGTGATAGCTGTGAACATAACCATCCGGCTCCGCAGGGCATCTTAGCACATCGTTAAGCAGGGAATTATAAAGTTTGGCATTTTCCCGGCGTCTGCGGTTTTTTTCATCAAGTCTCCTGAGTTTTATAAGAAGCACTCCGGCTTGTATTTCATCGAGCCTGCTGTTAAATCCCACCACGTGATGCATGTAGTTGCCTCTTGAGCCGTGGTTTCTCAAACTCAGAATCCTATCATACATAGTGTCATTTTTTGTTACCACCGCCCCACCGTCCCCATAGCATCCGAGGTTTTTACTTGGATAAAAGCTGAAGCATCCGGCATCGCCGAAAGTGCCGGTCCTTTTACCATTGATTTGTGCCCCGGTTGACTGGGCACAGTCCTCTATCACGGCAAGATTATGCTTGCGGGCTATGTCCATGATTCCGCCCATATCACAAGGCAGACCAAAGAGATGAACAGGCAAAATTGCACGTGTTTTTTCAGTTATTTTTTCCTCTATCTTACTGACGTCAATATTTAGCGTCTCATCATCAATATCTACAAACACCGGTCTTGCTCCCATGTACAATATACTTTCAACTGTGGCAAAAAACGTAAAGGGCGTTGTAATTACCTCATCACCTCTTTTTATGGGAATGGAGGCCAAACTTAAAAACAATGCCCCGGTGCCGGAGGCTACCCCCATTGCACGTAAACCGTCTGTTTCCGTAGCGGTTAAAAATTGCGCAAATTGCTTCTCAAATTCCTCAACATGCGGACCTAAAACATACCTTGTGCTTTTTAGTATCTCCGTGACCGTACCTATTACGTCATCTTGAATTTCAAGAAATTCCTTTTTAAGATCCAACATTGGTATCATGTTATTTTCGCTCTGCATAGTAGTTTTTATGATTTCGCCCTACGCTCTCCCTCTGCTACAGTCTCTTATAGCGGCGCTAATCTCCAGGGCAAGGCCAAGGGCCCTTTGCCCGTCATGCCCCGATACAACCGGGGGTATTGCATTTATCACTGAGTTTGTGAAACTCATAAGTTCTTCTTTTAACGGCTCGCTGCCGGCTGCTATGGCCGCTGTTTCCACCTTACCCCTGTAATCATAACATAGCAGCTCCTGTGTTATGTAATCAAGGCTGAGAAAATTATTCATGCCGGTTACTCTTAGTGTCCTGCGCTTTTCCTTAGATAGTCTGTCTGATGTAAGCAGGGCGCCCACTCCGTTTTCAAATTCAATCCATGCCCTTGCAACGTCTATTTTTTCAGAGAGCACCGCAGCACCTGATACCCTTACGGATTTGACCTCAGACTGTGCTATTGCATATGCTATGTCAATGTCGTGAATCATCAGATCAAGGGTGACATCCACGTTAAGCGCCCTTGGTATCACAGGCGATATGCGCTCGGTCTCTATAAACACAGGTGTATCACCGGCCAGAGATTTACTGAGTGCATTAAAGCCCGGATTAAATCTCTCAATATGCCCGACTTGAAGCACAAGCGCCTTGTTTTGTGCTATTTGTATCATCTCCACAGCCTCGCCTATGTCTGCGGCAATTGGTTTTTCTACAAACACATGTCTGCCCTCACTCATACATTCCATGGCAATCTTGTGATGAGTGGCGGTAGGGGTGGCAATTACCACAGCATCAACGTCTTTTAATATCTGCCGGTAATTTTCGTAAACCCTGACATTTAGAGTCCTGCCGAGCTCTGAAGCAGCGCTTAAATCTACATCTGATATGGCTGAAAGTTGAGCGTATTTAAGTTTTGAAAGCACGCGGGCATGGTGTCTGCCGAAATACCCTGTGCCGATTACTCCCACTCTAAGCCTTGAATTTTTATTCGTAAGCTCCCCCCCTCGTTGTTATCCGGTATATAAGCCGGATTTTTGTGGTTTTTTTTATAAACTCCTCTGAGTTTGGACTATCATAATATATAAAAACCACTATGCTCCTTTAATTGTGTTAATAAGCAAGACTCTCACTATGGTACAGCTAAGGGTGGTAAAATTGCAAGTGTTTGGTGTTAGTATAGCTTGATGTTTTTGTTCTAAAGTTATTAAGATATTGGGACATGAGGCTGCTTTGCATTGATACGTCATCAACGGTCGGTGGGGTTGCCGTCTTTGATTCCGTAGGCGGTCTTTTGGCTGACTTGAGGGTGAACCTGGTTCCCGATAAAAAAACACATTCTGAGAGGCTTATGCCGGCTCTGGACTATATCCTCCGGGAATCGGATACCACTGTCGGCTCGGTTGATGCCTTTGTAGTTACAACCGGTCCGGGCTCTTTTACAGGCTTAAGAGTTGGAATCAATACGGTCAAAGGATTTGCGCTTGTCAGTACTAAACCGGTTATTCCAATATCCACATTTGAAGGGCTGGCACTGAATTTCCCTTATACAGGCTATCCGGTATGTGTATTACTTGATGCAAGAAAAGATGACCTCTACGGTGCCGTATTTTCACAACAGCTCAATGGTGATTTAAAAGAGATCGTACAAGGTGGTGTTTATAAATTGGATGAGATATGTGAAAAACTACACGGCAGGACAATCCTCACAGGCGACGGCTCAATAAAATACAAGGACAGGCTGCAACAACTGCTTGGAGACAATGCCCTGTTTTGCGGCACTCAACACCAATACATTTCACCTGCCGCCGTAGCCGCAGCCGGATTAAAAAAACTGAACTACGGCGGTGGTATCAGCGCTGAGATGCTTAAACCCCTGTATTTAAAGGGTGGTGGAGGACAGAGCAGGGCAGATGGCCGGTAAAATTCAAACACATATACGCACCATGGTTTATGACGATATTGAGGCAGTCAGTGCTATAGAGAACATTTCTTTTCCATATCCATGGACCCAACGATCATTTAAGCATGAACTGGAAAACGACTATTCGATAAACTTTGTGGTTTTACACGATGGTGTGATTGCCGGCTACCTCTGTGCTCAGGAGATACTTGATGAGGCCCACATACTCAAACTTGCTCTGCTGCCACAGTTCAGAAGAAATGGTATAGGCACGGCTCTTTTTGAAACTCTTTTACTAACTCTGAGACAACACCACTTCTCAGGTAAGATATTCCTTGAGGCAAGGCATTCAAATACCCCTGCTGTGGATTTTTATAAAAAACATGG
Source organism: Nitrospirae bacterium YQR-1 (assembly GCA_039908095.1). Taxonomy (NCBI): domain Bacteria; kingdom Pseudomonadati; phylum Nitrospirota; species Nitrospirae bacterium YQR-1. The sequence goes on along the minus strand of JAMOBJ010000029.1, from coordinate 13,749 downwards.
CTTTGAAGTTCTTTACGCAAGAAAAGACTACTATATTAAACCCGATGAGGATGCTATAGTCATGATGCTGGAAATTAGAAATCAGGCTATGATTTAACTCTTGTCTTTATAATACATCTCTGAAAAACTTCTCTCCATTGCTGCAATAGTTCATCCACTGTTTTATTTATTTTTATAAAATAATTCTATATAAAACTGTTATAATGTACCAGCGAATCTCTGTGGTTTATTTAGTGTTTGGCGGCGGGATTAATTAGCACGGAAAATAGAAGTTTTCGTGTAGCGAAAGAAATCAACAAGGAGGATTTTATGAAGAAAATAGCTTATATCTCAGGCGGTGTTTTAGCGGTAATATTTTTATGCGCTATGTTTTTAAACTATCCTGTAACTGCAGCGGAGAAACCGGTCAAAGATCCTCTGAGGGGTGCTCCTTTCTCTGACTCAAAAAAGATTTTTAAGATGTCTGATGAGTGGATGAAAGCTCCCATAAAGTATGAATCATGGGCAAAAGGGGCGGATATTGCCGTGGCACTTGACCAGCAGATATACCCTGCTCTACTGCCGATAATAAGAGAGTACGAAAAGAAAACCGGCCTCAAAATTGCTGTAGAGGAAGGCACCTGTGGAATAGCTGCAGGGGCTGTATCGAAAAAAACCGTTGATATCTCCGGTATGTGCTGCCCTCCGGGTGAGATAGACCGGCTGCCGGGCCTCAAATACTTAAACCTGGGCATAGGCTCACTGGCTATCCTGGTTAACAAGGAAAATCCTGTTGAAAACATCACATCTGAAGAGTTAAGAAATATTTTCAGGGGTAAGGTGGATAAGTGGTCTCAGTTAAAAGACAAAAAAGCACAGGATGCGGAGATAAAGCCTGTCATAAGACTCCACTGTAAAAACCGCCCCGGCCACTGGTGCTTAATTCTCGCTACCGAGGATTTATTCAGCCCCAGGGCAATGGATGTCGGCTCTATCGCAGATATGCTTACACAGGTATCTTCAGTAAAAGGAGCCGTCGGGTATGAAACACTCTGGATGGTTGACCACCACAACAAAAAATCTATGCTCAAGGCACTCTCTATAGACGGGTTTTCCCCTTACGATAACGCTGCATTAGTCAGCGGTAAGTATCACATATACCGTACTTTTAACATAACAGTGTGGGATGCCCCCGGCCTTATTAATGAAAAAGCCGGCAAACTGGCCGACTACATTATGAAAAACCTTGATAAGATAGATAAGAGTTATTACATAGTGCCTTCAACTGAGTTAAGAAAAGCAGGCTGGAAATTTGACGGCAATGAGCTTACAGGTGAACCTAACTAATAAACTTAAAAGGAAAAGGGCTGGATTCCCGCTTGTAGGCGGCAATGACAGAGAAGGGCTATGTTCCTTTTTTTCATTCCTGCGAAAGCAGGAATCCAGTTTTTTATTGATTTTCACCTCCACTGGAGCACTCTGCAAGATCGCTCCAACAGGGTAGAATCATGTTAAGGGATCAGATAAAACTCTTAGCCTATAAATGTTCCCTCTCACCTTGCGGGGGAGGGTTAGGGTGGGGGGGTAGATTTTTTACAAACATCCTCCCCCGGCCCCTTCCGTTAAGGGAGGGGAAATGGAAAGCCCCCTACGATATAGTCACTCAAGGGTTGTTATGAGTATCTTTAAATGAATCTAGGCCGCATATCTCTGACTTTAAAGATGGCTTTTATTACGGTGCTGGTTGGCCTTGCCGTAAGTGCCGTAAGCGGCTATATCCTTGATAAAAACCTCAGAGAACTGCTGCATGCCCAACTAACCGACAGGCTTGCCATGCAGGCAACTGAAAACAGGCGTGTTTTTGACAAGTATTACCTTGGCTACCATCAGTATGTCAAACTTTTTGCAACGCATCCAAACGTTATAAGCTATGTTACTAAAGTAAAATGGGACAGTCCCACAAAGCCGGTTGTCATGAAAGACACACCTCCCTGGATGCCTCCGGCATCGGTACTAAGAATATTCCCACATTTCGACTATGCACTGTTGTTTGATGCTGAGGGAAATTTAAGGGAGCTGTTTCAAAACAACACAGACCCGCCTAGGCAAAGCCTTTTGAAACCATCCGCCGCACTAATGCAAATGACTTACAACCAAACTTTTCAAACTGTTATTGACGGAGAGCTTTTAATACTGGCCTCTGAGGTGGTCAAAAACAGCAGCGGAAACACTATAGCCACAATAATGATAGCCCATAATATAAATTCCGACTTGCTTGAGGAAGTTTTTGGAACCGTTGGGCAAAGCTCCGTAGCCCTTGCTTCCGGAAAGTATATGAAAATTTTAGCTACTAATAAACCAAATAGTTTACCACAGGGATCGACGCTTGAAAGTTTGAAAGATAATTTTACTTTTGTGGGGAAATCCTTTTTAGATTATGGAGATGCAGATACTGCGATAATGTTTGCTTCTTTAATATCTAATGCAGATGTTGATAAGTTAAGCGAAGACATCCGGCGAAAGAGCCTGTTACTAAGCACGTTGGCTGCTTCTTTCATGATACTTTCCTTCATAACCATAATGATCTTTGTAGTGAAAAAGATTATACGCCTTAATCGTGGGATTATAAAATTTTCAGAAGAGGCCGGTCTGACTTTAGACAAGGACAGCAGTATTGCTGATCATCTAACACTGCTGGAACTGAGGTTTAAGAGACTTTTCGAGGAAATTATATTTTCAAGAAACGCATTGCTTGAAAAATCACAGGAGCTGCAAAACAGTGAAAACAGCATAAGGGCTATATTGGAAAATGTTCCTGATGGAATTATAGCTATAGATGAAAATAAGACAATTAGCGTATTTAATAATTCAGCAGAGCATATATTTGGTTACAGTGCACATGAAGCTCTGGGACAGAACTTTATGCTTCTTCTCTCTGATCAATATAAAAAAATACATGATACACTCAGCACCACAGAGCATAAAGTAAAAATGTTGGAAATATCCGGCAGACGTAAAGATGGAAGCACTTTTCCAATGGAAGTTGGTATTAATCTTATGGAATTCAGGGGTCAGCCCATGACTGTAGTCATGACGAGGGAGATAACAAGACGTAAGCTATATGAAGAGGAAATCAAACGTGCAAAAGAAGAGCTTGAGACAAAGGTGGAAAGAAGAACTCTGGAATTAAAACTGGCTAATGAGAGACTCTCAATGGAAATACTCGAAAGGAGACGTGCTGAGGAGCAAAGCAAGGCAATTCTGAGTACATCACTTGATGGGTTTGTAATGACGGATATGTATGGCAGTTTTACTTTTGTAAATGATGCTTACTGTAAAATGACAGGGTATGAGAGAGAAGAATTGTTGAAAATGTTTGTATCAGACATAGAAATATTAAAAACACAAGATGATGTAAAGCAAGATATCTCAGAAATAATTAAAAAGGGTGGCGGCCGTTTAGATGGTAAGCTCAAAAATAAGGACGGCTCCACAATATTTGTTGAGGCCAGCATAAATATTTTACCCCAGGAGAAAATTCTCTTTGCCTTTATAAGGGATATAACACAGAGGGTACGTCTGGAAGAGCGGAGTAAAGCAATTCTCAGCACATCACTGGATGGTTTTTCATTGACAGATATGGATGGGAAATTTGTAGATGTAAATGACGCATTTTGTCGTATTATGAAGTACGAAAAGCATGAGTTGCTGCAAATGAGTATATTGGATATAGAGCCAACAAAAACTATTGAGGGATTAAAACATAGCATTGCAAGAATACTAGAAGCCGGTGGAGCTGGTTTTGAGACTACACACAGATGCAAGGATGGAAGCATTATTCATGTTGAACTTAGTATAAACTTCTTACCTCAGGAGAAACTCCTCTTTGCCTTTATAAAGGATATAACACAACGTAAACTTTTAGAGGAGGAAAACAGAAGACACTATGATATTCAGCGTGTAACGAGTGCTATTTTGTCTATATCTATGGAATCAATTCCCTTTGAAAATCAACTTGAGGAGGTCATTGATCTTATACTGGATATTAAATGGCTTGCTCTTGAATCAAAGGGTTGTATCTTCTTAACAGAAAATGGCTCAGAAATGCTCTCAATGAAAGCTAACAGGGGGCTTTCTCATGAAATCCTAACTCTTTGTAAGTGGCTGCCCTTTGGCACATGCATATGCGGACGTGCAGCAGTGTCAAAAGAAGTTGTTTTTACCGACAGACTGGATGACAGGCATGACGTAACATTTGACGGGATTACCCCTCACGGGCACTACTGCGTACCAATAATTGCCAGTGATAAAACCGTTATGGGTGTGATTAACCTGTACGTTAAGGAAGGGCATAAGCGTGATGACAGGGAAGTGGAATTTCTGACTGCAATTGCAAACACCCTTGCAGGAATTATGGAACGAAAAAAGACTGAGAAGAATCTTGAATTAAGCCAGGCGCTATTTCAGAGCTTTATGAGTAAAAGTCCTATGATGGCTTTTATAAAGGACGAGGATGGAAAATATGTCTTTGTTAACGATAAGTTTAACAGGGTAACTAATCACGCAGAAAATGAGCTGATAGGTAAGACTGATTTTGATATATTCCCATCAGATACGGCTGTAGCTATGAGAGCCCACGATTCTATGGCCATAGCCGTGGAGAAGACCATTGATACTATGGAAAACATTCCTGAAGCAGATGGTGTTCACCAGTGGCTTATTATTAAATTTCCATATAAAGACATCACAGGACGCAGACTACTTGCCGGTATGGGCATAGACACAACGGAACATAAGAGAGTTGAGGAGGCACTCAGAAAATCTGAGGAGAAGTACTTAAACATAATAAACAGCACATCAGAGGGATTTATAGAGATAAACAAAGCAATGCGTGTTGTTTGGACAAATGATTCGACCTGCTCGATGGTTAAGTCAACACTTAACGAGATACGGGAAAAGGGGATATTCCATTTCATTGATAAAGATGAGCGGGAGCATTTTATCGAGGTACTTAAGGAACTGATGAGCGGCAATGGAGTAGCTGCAAATTTAACTCTCAAGGCAACTGATGGCACAAAAATTCATACGAGAGTAAACGCAACACCGGTAAAGGATGCAACTGGAGTGGTTACAGGGGCTTTTGCCCTGATTTCAGATATTACGGAAATAGTGGAGATGAAAGATTCCGTTACACGCTATGCATCCGAGCTAAAGCGAAGCAATCAGGACCTTCAGGACTTTGCTAATGTTGCATCTCATGATCTTCAGGAACCACTCAGGAAAATAGTGGCCTTTGGGGAGAGATTAAGGGAGCTGGCTGCCGGGTCACTCACCGGTGACGGCACAGATTACCTAAACAGAATGCAGTCTGCGGCGGAGAGAATGCAGCGGCTTATAGATGATCTGTTAAACTTCTCACGCATAACAACACGTGCAAAACCATTCGCTCCAACTGACCTGAATGCTATTATAAAAGAGATTGAAGCAGACCTTGAGGTAAGGCTTCTAAGAAGCAAAGGCTCAATTGAGGCCAAGCAGCTTTGTGTAATAGATGCCGACCGTTTTCAAATGCAGCAATTATTTATGAATCTGATAGCCAATGGGTTGAAGTTTCTCCGTGAGGGCGTCCCGCCTGTAGTAAAAATACGTTGTACAGGAAAGACAGGAGGATTTTGTAATTTAAGTGTTGAGGACAATGGAGCGGGGTTTGATATGAAGTACGTGGATAAGATATTTAAACCATTTCAGAGGCTTCACACAAAGAGCCAATATGAGGGAACAGGCATGGGGCTTGCCATATGTGAAAAAATAGTGCAACGGCATGGTGGCACCATCTCAGTTGACAGTGTGCTGGGTGAGGGGACGGTGTTTTCCATAAGGCTGCCAATAATACATGAAAATCCTGAAAAAAAGGACACTGAGGATGAGTGAAAATAGTAATGTAACTCCTTTTAACATATTGCTTGTTGATGATGATGAGGATGATTATCTGCTTTTTCGTGATGCGTTAAAAAAGATAGAGATACCTGCGGAGATTGATTGGATTTCAGACAGTGAAGAACTTCCTCGGCATCTTTCAGTTACAACTCTCCCTGATTTGATATTTTTGGATTTGAATATGCCTAAAAAAGATGGCTTTGAGGTACTTAGCGATTTAAAAAATGACAAACAATATTCCCAAATACCCATAATTGTTATGACCACATCAAATGCTGCTGAGGATGTTGAAAAATGTTACCTTTTGGGTGTCAACTCATATATAAAAAAACCCAATGTTTTTTCGCAGTTACTCAGCACTCTGTCGATAACATTCCGTTACTGGTTTGAAACTGTACTACTGCCTAAAAGAGGCCGGCAATGACTGCGGCATTAAGAATACTATTGATAGATGATGACGAGGAAGATGCCCTTATAGCGCGGGATTTGATAAGAAAGGGTTTCAAAAAGAATCCACCCAAAATAGATGAGGCACGCTCGGTGGAGGATGGGCAGCAGTTGGTAAGAGACAATTCCTATGACGTAATAATAGTGGATTACATGCTTGGCAACCGGGACGGTATAGAGTTTGTTGATTGGCTGCTGGGTGAAGGATTAGTAGTGCCGGTAATAATGCTGACCGGTCAGGGCGATGAAATGACAGCCGTGCACGCAATGAAAAAAGGAGTCAGGGATTACCTTAACAAGTGGAAACTCTCGCAGGAACTCATTTGTCATTCGATATCTAATGCAGTAAAAACAGGGGAACTGGAGAGAAACAAAATAGCCGCTGAGAAGGCCCTGATGAACTCCGAACTTAAGTACAGGGAACTTGTCTCATTTATGCCTGTTATAGTGTGTGAGCTGGATTTAAACGGAATGGTTCAATTTATTAATATTGCAGCTACACAGATATTAGGATACGAGGTTGAAGAACTTATAGGTGTCAACTGGGCGGACTGGTTTATTGAGCCTGAGGAGACGGAGAAAAATGAACAATTCAAAGCGGCGTTTGGCTCACCGGGTGTTTTCTCTTTTGAACTTATGGCGCCGTCTAAAGACGGTGGGAAAAAACACATAAACTGGAATACCACCTGTATAGGTGAAAACCAAAGTAAAGAAACCGGCGATTTGCCATCACAAAAGCGGGTAGTCTGCATCGGTACGGACATCACTGAGGTTGTAGAGCTCAGAGAAAAACTCCAAACGTTGTCTTTAGTGGATGAGCTGACCGGTTTATATAACCGGCGGGGCTTTTACACTCTTGCCGAAAAGCAAATAAAAGTAGCTAAGCGTTACGGCAGGCAGATGCTTTTAGTGTTTCTTGATCTTGACGGCTTAAAGCATATAAACGATACCATCGGCCACGAGGCCGGAGACCTTGCTATCAGCGGTGCCGCATCAGTACTGAAAGAAACCTTCAGAGAGACTGACATTATAGCAAGAATTGGCGGGGATGAATTCATAGTTCTGGTGACTGATTCCGAATCGTTGGAAACTGAAACAATAAGAGCACGACTTAACGAAAGTGTGGATAGTTTTAACAACACACAGAGACATCCTTTTAAACTCTCTATCAGCGATGGGGTGGTTCCATATGATCCGAACTCATCAGTTTCCATTGATGATCTTACAAAGCAGGCCGATACTCTGATGTATGAAAATAAAATGAGAAAAAAAGGGCTCAAACAATGAGTGTATTTTGCATTGAACCTATGTATTGTTTTTTATTATTAAAAACAGCTAAATTGCGGCGATAAGTTAAAGTGATACTTGAAAATCATCTTGTAAGTGCCGTGATGGTTTCCTATAACCGTAAAGAGGATGTGCGGGAGGGACTTCTGAGGCTTTTAAATCAGAAGTATCCCGCCCTGGAAATCATAGTTGTGGAAAACGGCTCAACCGACGGTACCGCCGAGATGGTACAAAGGGAGTTTCGCACTGTACGGCTTATTAACTTACAGGAAAATACTGGAGTTTCCGCCTATAATGTTGGATTTAAACACTCAGCGGGCAAGTACATCCTGATTCTTGATGACGACAGTTTTCCTGAGGAAGGGGCTATTGAGAAAATGGTGGAGAAGTTTGAACAAGACCCGCTTCTTGGTGTTGCCGCTTTTGACGTCAGGGATTATTATAATTACAGGGAGACCACAGGCAAGGTTGACGATAAAACAGAAAAAGAGGAGACTCTTTCCAACAATTATATAATGTCGTTTAATGGGGCAGGGGCAGGGCTGAGAAAGGAGATAATAGATGCTATCGGGGGGTACCCTGAAGAGTTTTTTCTATACTTTAACGAAACCGACCTGGCACTGAGGGTGTGGAATCTTGGCTTTAAAGTTAAATTTTTCCCAGATCTGGTTTCTTACCACAAAAACTCACCGTCAAACAGGGAATCCACCCGTGCACCGTTTTATTATACAAGAAACCTGTTTTGGGTATTATGGAAAAACTATCCTCAAACCCTCATGTGGAAAAATACCTTTAAACTGATATACCATTGCCTCTACTACTCGATAGAGCAAGGTACGGGTGTGTATTTAAAGTCATTTGTAGATGCAGTAGGAGGTCTTAGGTACATATTAAAAAAGCGTATGCCTGTTAAAAAAGAGGTTGCAAAGAATATGCGCATACATATGACCTCACCTTTTACAATGTACAGGTAGAGAGAAAATATTATGAAAAATAACGGACGGGTACTAATAATACGCTCTTGTGGTTTTCAGCACATAGATAAGGTAATTGGTAAGGTCAGGAAAAAATTCAAAACAGCGGAGATAAGCATTCTGACCCACGCACACGGTAAAGAGATGGCTGAAAAGTACGGCGGCGTTAAAGTTTTAGTTTACCCGTATAAGGGAAACTTCTCTGTCATGCGTCCGTTTAAAACGGGGGACTACGATGCCGTGATAGTGCCCACAGGTAATATCACAGGTTCGGGATTTTTGAATGTCTTTATGTTTGCACTAACTATTGGTGCCACTGAGCGGTATATCTGTAACCTTAATACCGATTTTAAATCGCTGACAACTCTGAGGGTCCTTATGACCGCTCTCAAAGGCGGTGTAATTGGAGCAGCTTCCATGTTCTTTGCTATCCCGGCCGCCATCGTCCTCTTTATCATATGGCATATCCTGGGCATTCGTGTTATTAAGAAGAAAGAGAAGGGAGATTAGGGCAAGGACCTTTCGACTATGCCAACAAAGTTAGACAAATGAATTAGAATTGGAATAAAACCCCATTCTGCAAGGGAGCGATGCCCCCTTGAGCCACCCTGTCAATGGCTATGTTACTTTATGACTCCCTCGTCTTTTCCGGCTGCCTGTGTAAGAAACGCCACGTTTTTTCTCGTAAAAAATCCGTGAAAGCCGCCAAATCTCTCAACATACTCTGTGACCCAGCCGGTGTGAGGCGAGCGTTTTGAAAAAACCTGTCTGAGCCCTTCGGCTTTAGTGCCGGTTAAGTTGTCAACAAAGTTAAAACCATTCTTTTTTAAATAAGAAACCACTGTGTCTATGTTGTGGTTATCGGGGCCGTCCATATCGTCCTCTTTAACATCATAAGCGATGTGGTGAAGGGACCTGCCAAAATTTTCACAGAAGGTTTCGGTCGGGGCAGGCCGTGTGGACAGAAAACGCAGAAATGCTCCACAGTTTCCGGCTGTGAAGACTTTAGCCGGGCTATGGCGCTCCGGCATGTTATACACGTTGCGTACAGGGTTGGTGGAGCTATCCATCTCATCAATATTATAGGCGCCCCACGGATACATATGGGTAAGTTTAACTATTTCAAGTATGGCATCCTCCCTGTCATGGTGGAAAATACGGGTTGCCACGTGATCTACAGGTAAAACAATATCTGTTATACCGGCCTGACGCATGTTGTCTTTAATCTCTGAAAAACTTCTCAGTGTTTCTGCAGATTCGGTGATAATGTTAAAACGTTTTGGGTGTAATACCTTTTCATCGCCATAGTACCGGACATACTTTACCGTGTTTTGGGTGTAAACAGAGGGCAGGGTTTCAATCCATCTGATGCCGTCTTCAACTGAACCGGCAATACCATCTGTAAAAAACCGTGTACCGGCTTCACTTTGCACTCTATACACATCGTCAATATCCTTAACCAGGTATGCCTCACCGATAAATCTTGCCGATGAGCCTTTGCGATTTAGTGTTATATCGTTAAACAGACGAAATATGCCGGAAGCAATATCTGATTTTGGTTCTCTTATGAAAATTACCGGAACCATTGGGTCATTTTTGTAGCATAACACTGATGTAATAAAATCGGTATCTTCAAAAGTATATTGAAAGTCGTATGCTGAGGTAAGCAGCAGCTCTTTAACCGCCTTAATCCTTTTTCCACAATCAACCTGCATTGTCAGGGAATCCATCTTTTCGATATTTGGAATTAGTCCTGTGTTCTGCCGCCAGTGGTAAATCCGGCTCAGATAATGCCAAAAATATGCGCTGTTTGTTTTAGTACCGTTATATGCGCCGTAGCGGATATCTATTGTCGGTGTCTCATACTCTGCCATTGTGCCCTCCATTGTAAAGTTACTATCTTTGAGTTAAAGCATACCTTTAATACCCTCAATCCAGTCTTCACAGGTTGCTACAGACTACCTCTGTCATTTATAGAATCGAGAACTTCATTTATAAATTCATCTTTCATTTCAAGCCCATAGTCAGGGTCTAAAAACTTGCCTACTACTCGTTCCATTAAGGTTTCCAGTTGATCTACCGTCATATCTGATACCTTCATTACGTGCTCTCCTTTTTCTTTTGCTAATATAAGCGAAACTACCGATACTTTAGCTTAACATACAACAACTACAAACAAGCAAATATTTCAAATATTTGAACAATTTTTCCCTTGACTTTTTTACAAATATAGTCTAAACTCATACCACAAAGTTAGGAGGTAGCAGGCGAAATAATGTTGTGTATTTCTATAACTAATGGAAGGGCGCAATTAATCAGCGCAACATCTATCTATCTATCTATCTATCTATCTATCTATCTATCGCAAAAAAGTAAACCCTCACCAGCCATTTCAAACTCTTAAAAAAGAAAAACCAGTTTCACACAAAGCTCTGTCATATACGGCTTATGGTAGATTCTTGTCCTGTTTAACCTATGCTATCAGTTCGCCTTCAAAACCAGAACTACAGGGGAAGAAAAAAGGGACTGGATTCCCGATCGGAGTCGGGAATGACAGAGGAGGGCGTCATTCCGTTTTCCCTTTCTGTCATTCTGTTTTCCCTTTCTGTTATTCCGTTTTCTTTTTCTGTCATTCCGTTTTCCCTTTTGTCATTCCGTTTTCCCTTTCTGTCATTCCGTTTTCCCTTTCTGTCATTCCGTTTTCCCTTTCTGTTATTCCGTTTTCCCTTTCTGTCATTCCGTTTTCTTTTTCTGTCATTCCGTTTTCTTTTTCTGTCATTCCGTTTTCCCTTTCTGTCATTCCGTTTTCCCTTTCTGTTATTCCGTTTTCCCTTTCTGTCATTCCGTTTTCCCTTTCTGTTATTCCGTTTTCTTTTTCTGTTATTCCGTTTTCCCTTTCTGTCATTCCGTTTTCCCTTTCTGTTATTCCGTTTTCCCTTTCTGTTATTCCGTTTTCCCTTTCTGTTATTCCGTTTTCCCTTTCTGTCATTCCGTTTTCTTTTTCTGTCATTCCGTTTTCCCTTTCTGTTATTCCGTTTTCCCTTTCTGTCATTCCGTTTTCCCTTTCTGTCATTCCGTTTTCCCTTTCTGTCATTCCGTTTTCCCTTTCTGTCATTCCGTTTTCCCTTTCTGTCATTCCCGTGAAAACGGGAATCCAGTCTTTTATTCGTGGACTTAACTACCGGCATTTTTCATTAATTCAAATATCAAAACAAATATGGGAGGCATGTCATGAAAAGTTTTATTGGGAAAAAGTCGTTTAAGTATGGTGTATTAGTGGTTTTATTGGTTTTAGTTTTGGCGGTTGTTGCATACGCAGCCACAGTTCCTTACACCTTTAGCTCCGGCACAACTGCAAAATCAAGCGAGGTAAACAGCAACTTCACCTACCTTGCCAATAGAAGTTGGGAACTAAGCGGAAGTAATTTGTATTACAGCAATGGGAATGTTGGGATTGGAGAATCAAGTCCAATGGGACTTCTGCAGGTTGGAGGGACATCAAGCGGTTCAATGGGGAAGATTTATATTGGTAATGCAGCAGGTGGTTATGGTGCTATTGGATTTATATCAGGAGTATCCACTTGGTTTCAAATCATAAGTAATGTCTACGGTAATAATATGGAAATGAGAACTAATCATGGGCACTGGCTTTGGATGGATACTGACGGGAATGAGTACATGAGATTACAGAATTATGATTCTGGAACTAGAGGCTACCTTGGCATCGGTACAACTTCCCCCTCCTACCCCCTACACATGGGCTCAGGCGCTTATGTAACAACCGGAGGAGTTTGGACTAATGCCTCAAGCAGAGCTTACAAGGAGCATATAAAAGAGTTATCATCTGAAAAGGCATTGGAGGCATTTGAACAGCTTAAACCGGTAACTTTTAATTATAAGACTGATAAATCAGATAAGCACATCGGGTTTATTGCCGAAGACGTGCCGGAGCTGATAGCAACCAAAGACCGTAAGGGTTTAAGCTCAATGGATGTCGTGGCTCTGCTAACAAAGGTGGTTCAGGAACAGCAAAAAACAATAGCTGCTTTATCAGAAAAAGTTGATAGGCTTGAAAATAAAAATGAAACTAAATAGCTGTTAACCATAAATCAGGAGAGAGATTATGAGGAAAAAAATAATACTACAGTTGTTGTTTTTGGTGTTACTGCCCTCAATTGTAGTTGCAGCCAGCAGTTTATGGGACAGCTTGGTGTGGGACTCGGATTCGTGGGATACATCCAGCGGCACAACCACAACCACAACGACGGCAACATCCGGCGGTGGCACTTCAACCACAACTGCAGCATCAACCACAACTACTACAGTAAATGCAGACAACGTAACATCATCTGCCAAATCGAGAGTCACGTATTCATTGCCGTATTTTCATATCAGTGCAAATAATGTTACCTATTGCGTGGTGTCTAATGTGTCATCGGATAACATTACGGGTTTGTACTTTGCGATGAAGGCAAATTCCGCCGGAACTGCCACAGGAGCATTGAAGGAATTTACCACAACTAAGCTCTATAGCAAAATGAGCAAGATGATAACATTTAGCGGTGATTCTGTATATTTTGGGAATGATACAGTAGGGTTGTCATCAGAACTCGGGAGCAGCTATTCCTACGGTGGAAGCCTTGTATTTTATTCAACAAACACCGGATTAAACTGTAACAGCGTTTTAATATCATGTTTTCAGGGCACAAGCAGCCCAAAAAGGAATTTAGCAGGCATTGTTTGTCAGGATAACAGCACGGCGGGAGCCGGTGGGAAGAGTATTGTTGCCGGATACTAAAAATTAAAAGAGGAAAAATATAATCAAATTAACGGAGGAAATACTAATGAAAAAACTTACACTGATATTGTTAACAATCATTTTGGCAATAGCCTCAACGATGATGTTTAGCGAGGCAAACACAGTCTATTATTACATGCCGTACTTTCACAGCCACGGCAATAATGTAACCTATTGCGTGGTGTCTAACATGTCATCGGAGAGCCTCAGCACAACATTCACGGTAGGTTCGAACCCGACAGGCACAGCATCAGGCACGGCAAATAATTTATCCACAATAGCGGCAAAAACAACGCAGCAATTCAGCGCTAATGATAAAACAGTCAC